>DXFG01000194.1 GCA_019114545.1 Candidatus Blautia pullistercoris
AAAAAGACTCCTGGCCACTCTTTACATGTACTGACATACACTCCCTGCTGATAACGGATCGGTACACCCGTCAGCGTCTACTCTTTCCCAAGAAATTTCGAGCTGCCCTCACAAGTCCATTCAATAAAAACTCTTGCTGTTCCGATCTCACCCCCCGGAACTCTCTGTAAACAAATATTTTTACCTACTACTCTTGTTCAACGGTTTAAAGTTCTAATTTGGTAGAATTATAACACATATTTTTCTCATGTCAAGACTTTTGTCTGTTTTTTTCCAATTCTTGCAGATCCTGCCGGCGCCTTGCTCAGACAGAAAAAGAAGGGTATCCATATATGCAAAAATTCTGCCTTCTCATCTCTGAAAGAACTGTCAGTGGTTGTTTTTTCTCCATTTTTCCATAATTCTTCCGTCTTTTTTATGCCCTCTTCAAAAAGAAAAATTCCCTTATCTGCTTTTATCTCTCTGTGATCTTCCTCCGCCATAAGCAGACACATGCATATCCGGCTGCTTCT
Organism: Candidatus Blautia pullistercoris; assembly: GCA_019114545.1. Lineage (GTDB taxonomy): Bacteria > Bacillota > Clostridia > Lachnospirales > Lachnospiraceae > Blautia > Blautia pullistercoris. The sequence continues at coordinate 513 of DXFG01000194.1, forward strand.
TAAAAGGATATCCCCTTTCTCTTCACCGGCCAATTCCCAAAGACTGGAAAAGAATATCTCTTTTTTCTCTCTCAGATATTCTTCTTCTGCCCGGTATCCGGAACGTATCAGATATCTGAGGCAGACCCAAGCCTTTTCTGCCCTTACATCTTCACAATTCCGCAGATCTTCTAAAAGGCCAAGGACAATTCTGGCACACTTTTTTTCTTCCTTCTTCAGCATTTTCCAGAAAACCGGAGCTTGATAAGCGCTTCTGTCTGCTTTTTCCAGCAGATATTCCCTCCATTCTCTTTTCATATCCCGGATCTTCGCCCTGCAGAGGACATTTCTGGAAAGTCCATACAGAAAAAGATAGGTGATGTCCCGATAATCGCCTCCTTCCATCTTTGGCAGCCCTTGAAATAAAATACCTTTTTTTAACATAAAACCTCTTTTCCGTCTGCAGTGCATTTCTCAAAGGTGAGAATACTTTTTTTGCAGTATATGGCTGATAGAAAAATTTTCCCTGGAATTTTTCAGAATCTGAAAGATCTCTTTTAAAAGAGAATAGATAAGCAAAAAGACCTGTGAAATGATGAAAGATCAGAAATCCTGTATTTTCCGGCTGAAAAATGAAATGCAGATACAGACTTGTTATTTGTCAGCCTCTCTGCTTTTCAGTCTACTACAATCAGATCCGAGAAACAACTGGCAGATTTGCCAAAAATTTCCTGCACTTTTCTGCGAAAGAAAAGAAGCTGTCTCATTTAACATATATCAGGAATATTTATACATTTTATGCGAATTTGTCGGGCACAGCTTTGAGACTATAGGCTCAAAGCTGCGCAGACTGAGCAGCAAAATGTATAAATATTCACGAATTTGATCAATGTGACAGCTCCCTGCTTTTTCCGAAAATATCTTTATTATTTTAATGTGATCTTCCGGAAGTTCTTCTTTCCTTTTTTCAGGACAATTCCCTCTCCCTGAAGTTTTTCTCCTGGAACCAGATATTTGATATCTGTAATTTTTTCTCCGTCAATGGCTACGCCTCCCTGTTCAATAGCTCTTCTGGCCTCTGAACGGGAATTAGCCAGTCCGCTTTTGTGCAGAAGAGAGATCAGGTCGATGTTTCCATCTGTAAGCTCAGACTCGTCGATCTGGGCAGAAGGCATATTTGCTGCATTTCCACTGGTAAACAGGGCCTTTGCTGCTTCCTGGGCCTTCTGGGCTTCTTCGGTTCCGTGAACCAGTTCTGTAAGCTCATAAGCCAGGATTTCTTTTGCCTTATTTAACTGGCTCCCTTCCCATTTATCCATCTCATCGATCTGTTCCAGGGGAAGGAAGGTCAGCATACGGATACATTTCAGCACATCGGCGTCTGCCACATTTCTCCAGTACTGGTAGAAATCAAAAGGTGAAGTCTTGTTTGGATCCAGCCATACAGCCCCGGACTGGGTCTTTCCCATCTTTTTGCCCTCAGAATTCAGAAGAAGGGTAATGGTCATGGCACAGGCGTTCTTGCCCAGCTTTCTCCGGATCAGTTCTGTACCGCCCAGCATATTGCTCCACTGGTCATCTCCGCCGAACTGCATATTGCAGCCATATTTCTGATACAGCATGTAGAAATCATAGCTCTGCATGATCATATAGTTAAACTCCAGAAAGCTCAGGCCCTTCTCCATACGCTGCTTATAGCATTCTGCAGTAAGCATACGGTTTACCGAGAAGTGAGGGCCTACCTCTCTTAAAAAGTCAATGTAATTCAGATCTAACAGCCACTCTGCATTATTTACCATAAGGGCTTTTCCATCAGAAAAATCAATGAATCTTTCCATCTGTTTCTTAAAGCAGTCACAGTTGTGCTGAATAGTCTCCGCCGTCATCATAGAACGCATATCCGATCTTCCGGAAGGATCCCCGATATAACCAGTACCTCCACCGATCAGAGCAATCGGCTTATTTCCCGCCATCTGAAGGCGCTTCATCAGACACAGAGCCATAAAATGCCCTACATGAAGGCTGTCCGCCGTAGGGTCAAACCCGATATAAAAAGTTGCCTTTCCGTTGTTGATCAATTCCCTGATCTCTTCCTCATCCGTCACCTGTGCAATCAGCCCCCTGGCCTGCAATTCCTCATAAATCTTCATTTCAGAATCTCCTTTTCTTTTTAGTTATTTTGACAGTATACAAATAACAACTGCCTCAGAGTTTTGCCTCTTAGAAGGACACCTACGGCTTTCACAAAACTCAGCCAACAGGTTTTTATCATTTTCAACTGCCCTCGAAGAATTACAGAGAATATTTGCTATGTTTTCTGCAAATTTGTCGAGCAGGAGCTGTCGCATTAAACATGTGTCAGGAATATTTATGTATTTTATGCGAATTTGTCGAGCAC
>DXFG01000195.1 GCA_019114545.1 Candidatus Blautia pullistercoris
AGATTTGTTACTTCCAATATTTTTTCCATAGCTTTATCCTCTGTCCAGCCGGGGAACCGCACCGATAAGCTTCCTGGTATAGGGTTCCCGGGGATGGCGGATCACGTCTTCTTTCCTGCCGTATTCTACCAGCTTTCCCTGATACATGACAGCCACTTTATCCGCCATATATTCTACAACGCCGATGTTATGGGTAACAATGGCAATGGCTGTCCCATAGAGCTCCCGCATTTTCATCATCTCTTTCACCACCTGGGCCTGGACAGTAACGTCCAGGGCGCTGGTAGGCTCATCGGCCAACAGAAGCCGGGGATTTGGCACCATGGCCATCATGATCCCCACTCTCTGATTCATTCCTCCTGACAGTTCAAAGGGATAACTTTTCAGGATTCTTTCTCCGTCTGTAAGACGCATAGTCTCAAATAATTTCAGGGCCCTTTCTTTAATCTCTTTACGGCTGATCTTTTCATGTTCCAGAACACTTTCATAAAGCTGGTCCTCAATGGTCCGGATCGGGCACATGGAGGCCCCTGTGTTCTGAAAAATCATGCCCATTTCAGGTCCCCGGAGCTTTCGGAGTTCATTTTCTCTGCTGTCGGTGACATTCTGTCCTTTATAGTAAATATCGCCTCTGGTCACGGCTCCGGAGTTTTCCAGCAGCCCCATAGCCGCCTTGAGCACCGTGCTTTTTCCGCTGCCGGATTCTCCTACTATTCCAAGGATCTCTCCTGGTGCCATCTGAAGAGACAGATCCTGGACTACCGGCTTTCCTCCGTAACTGATGTCTACATGCTGCATATCTAATAATGGCTGTGTCATGATCTGTTCCTCCTGCTCTGTCTGGGATCTAATATATCCCTTACGGTATCTCCCAGAAGGTTAAAGACCATAACCGTAAGAAAAATAGCGCAGCCGGGAGCCAGGATCACCCATGGAGACGTCTGGAGCATACTTCTTCCATTGCTCATCATGGAACCCCACTCTGCAGTAGGCGGCGTAGCTCCCAGACCCAGAAACGACAGTCCGGCGATTTCCATCATCATGGTCCCGATATCCAGAACCGCCGTTACGATCACCGGACCGGCGATATTGGGGACAATATGTTTTAAGATGATCTTCCCTGTCCCGGAACCTGCCAGCCGGGCCGCCGAAATATAGGGCGCATTCTTTATAGTCAGCACCTGACTTCTGGCAATCCTTGCATATTTTGGCCAGGATATAAAGGCCAGGGCTGCTACGGCGTTCATGATGCCTCCGCTCATGACACTGGCTGCGGCAATGGCAAAGACCATTCCCGGAAAGGCCAGGAAAATATCTGAGAGACGCATGAGAAAGGAATCCAGCTTTCCCTGGCAGTAGCCGCAGAGAATCCCCACGATGCTTCCTGCAACTGTGATGATCACCACCAGAAGCACCGCTGAAGAAATAGAGGATCTGGCTCCTATGATCACCCTGGAGAGCATATCTCTTCCGTACCGGTCTGTCCCCAGCAGATATTCCCTGCAGGGAGCCAGAAGGGCATTGCCAAGGTCCTGTTCATAAGGATCATAGGGCGTTATATAAGGCGCAAAGACTGCCACCAGAATGAGCAGAAGAGTCAATGCGCCGTAAACGGCCAGTTTTATCTTTGTATAGTCTTTTTTTATTTTCTGTTTTCTTACAGTAATCTTCTTTTCTTCCACTATGCTTCCTCCTGTCCCAGACGAATCCTTGGATCAAGATAATGATAGATCAGATCTGTGATCAGATTCACTACCACATAAATGACCGCCATCCAGATCACGTAGGCCTGTATGATGGGATAATCCCTCATGGTGATGGCGTCTACCGCCATTTTCCCCACCCCGTCCCACATAAAGATGGATTCTACAATGGCCGTTCCTCCCAGAAGGGATCCGATGGACAGGGCCAGCAGGGTAACGATAGTGAGCATGGAGGCTTTCAGCACACTGAAAGTCAATATCTTATTCTCACGGATCCCCCGTGCTCTGGCGCCCTGCACATAGTCCTTGTTCAATTCTTCCAGAACCGTGGCTCTTACCTGCCGGGTATATTTGGAGGACATGGCTATGGCAAGAGTCAGGGTTGGAAGGATAATGCTTTTCCATCCGCTGTTATTTCCCATTACAGGAAGGAGCTTCAACTTCAGGGAAAAGAAATAGATCAGCAGCAGAGACACAAAAAAGTTCGGCAGGGAATTCCCGATGAAACTCAAAAACCGTATCAGATAATCCAGAAATTTATTTTGTTTTACTGCTGACAGGATTCCCAGAGGTATAGAGATTAATACGGTCAGAAAGATGGACGTGACCGTCAGGTAGATCGTCGCCGGAAGTTTTGATATAAATGTATCGAATACATCTTTCCCGGATACAAAAGATTCTCCCATATCTCCTCTCAGTACATTACCCAGCCAGATAACATACTGCTGAGCCAGAGGCTTGTCCAGGCCCATCTCCTGGCGGAGCTGATCTTTTTCTTCTTCTGACATGACCACGCCCTGATTGCTTTCCATGGTATCGATCACGTCTGTAGTACCTATATTCGTCAGAATGAAGGACAGCAGGGTAATGCCCAGGAGAATCGGGATTAATTGTATAAATCGTCTT
>DXFG01000196.1 GCA_019114545.1 Candidatus Blautia pullistercoris
TAAATCTGAAAAGGAACTGTTTCTATGAAACCAGACGGATACTATACTTCCGGACAGTTTGCCAAGATGGCCCGCATTTCCGTGCGCACTGTCCGATTTTACGACAAACAGAATATTTTAAAGCCTTCCTATGTCTCCCCGGCAGGATCACGTTTCTATACAGACAAGGACTTTGCCCGGCTTCAGCAGATCCTGCTGCTGAAATATCTGGGCTTTTCTCTGGAAGATATCCGGGAAATGACCATAGATGACACGGATTACCACTTTACCCTGAACTCCCTGTCCCTCCAGCAGAAACTGGTCCAGGACCGGATAGAGCAGCTTCAGCTTGTGGAAAAAGCCATTGAAGATACCACCAGAGAAATTCAGGAAAACCACAGCATTAACTGGAGCCATATGCTGGATCTGATCCACCTTACCGGAATGGAAAAGAGCCTGAAAGGCCAGTATCTCAATTCCAAAAATATTTCCGACCGGATCCGGCTCCACAGTCTGTACTCTCAGAATAGAGAAGGATGGTTTCCCTGGCTCTTCCGTATGTATCAGCCCCGGGAAGGGATGAAGATCCTGGAACTGGGCTGCGGGGACGGCTCTCTCTGGTCCCAGAATAAAGAAAAACTGCCGGAAAATATCTCCCTGACTCTTTCCGATATTTCCGAGGGAATGCTCCGGGACGCCAAGAGGAACCTGGGGGGAGAAGACTCCCGTTTCGCATTCCGGTCTTTCGATTGTCAGGAAATACCTTTTCCCGATGAGCAGTTCGATATGATCATAGCCAATCATGTACTGTTTTACTGTGACGATCTGGATAAAACTCTGAAGGAAATAAAAAGAGTATTAAAGCCTGAGGGCGTTTTTTTCTGCAGCGCCTATGGCGCAGACCATATGGCCCAGATCAGCCGTCTGGTCCAGGACTTTGACAGCCGGATCATCCTGTCCGCAGACAAACTCTACGAAAAATTCGGCAGAGAAAACGGGCCTTCACTTCTTGGCCCCTATTTTTCCAAAGTAGAGTGGCACAGATATGAGGACAGCCTTCTGGTCACCCAGGCAGAGCCTCTCATCGCCTATATCCTTTCCTGCCACGGTAATCAAAATCAGTACATTCTGGACAGATATAAAGAATTCCGATCCTTTGTATCCAAAAAAACTGCCGATGGCTTCTATATCACCAAGGATGCCGGCTTTTTTGCCTGCCGCAGTAAGTCAAAAACCCCGATGCAAGCATAGGGGTATTAGACCCTCGCAGCAGTCGCCAAATGGGCATACAAACATGCCCGCTTGGCTCGTTACCTGCGGGAATAAAGCATTCTACCCTCAGACGCAGCTTTTTCTTATAAAACATGGCTGAATTATCTATACCTGGTATAAATTTCCATAAAATATTTCTTAAAATTGGAAAATAGGGGTTGAAGGTGACGTAACGTCATCTTATATAATAGATTTAACATAAGGTCAGGAGTCTTAATCCTAATCTTATGAACATATCCGTTTATAATCGACAGCTTATGGAAAACTAAAGAACAAAAATAATAAATATACAAAGGAGATCCTCTCATGAAAGGTATTATTCTTGCCGGCGGATCGGGAACCCGCCTTTACCCGCTGACCATGGTAACTTCCAAGCAGCTGCTCCCCATCTATGACAAGCCTATGATCTATTATCCCCTGTCGGTTCTCATGAACGCAGGGATAAGGGATATCCTGATCATTTCCACACCTCAGGATACGCCCCGGTTCGAGGCTCTTTTAGGAGACGGCCATCAGTTTGGCGTTCACCTCTCCTATGAAGTGCAGCCAAGTCCCGACGGACTGGCTCAGGCCTTTATCATTGGCGCAGACTTTATTGGAGACGACTGTGTAGCCATGGTACTGGGAGACAATATTTTTGCAGGCCACGGCCTGAAGAAAAGACTGAAAGCCGCTGTGGAAAACGCAGAAAGCGGCCAGGGGGCTACCGTATTCGGCTATTATGTAGACGATCCCGAGCGTTTCGGTATCGTAGAATTTGATTCTGAAGGAAAAGCAGTTTCCATCGAGGAAAAACCGGAACATCCAAAGAGTAACTACTGTGTTACCGGTCTGTATTTCTATGACAATAAGGTTGTAGACTATGCGAAAAACTTAAAACCAAGCCCCAGAGGAGAACTGGAGATCACAGATCTGAACCGGATCTATCTGGAGGCCGGACAGTTAAATGTAGAGCTCCTGGGACAGGGATTTACCTGGCTGGATACCGGTACCCATGAAAGCCTGGTAGAAGCTACCAACTTTGTAAAAACCATGGAAGACCACCAGCACAGAAAGATTGCCTGCCTGGAAGAGATCGCCTACTTAAACGGCTGGATCACCAAAGATGATGTAATGAACGTATACGAGATCCTGAAGAAAAACCAGTACGGCCAATATTTAAAAGATGTTCTGGACGGCAAATATCTGGACAGCCTCCACTGATTTTCCGAAACCCTGCTCAGGCTGTTTTTCCGGGTATGCGGGTTTTTGTCATAAATCCGCTTTCTTAAAAATATCATTATAAAAGGAGAACCATTATGACTATTATTGTTACCGGCGGAGCCGGATTTATCGGAAGCAACTTTATTTTCCATATGCTGGACAAGTATCCGGACTACCGGATCATCTGTCTGGACTGTCTGACTTATGCAGGAAACCTTTCTACTCTTGCTCCGGTTATGGACAATCCTAATTTCCGTTTTGTAAAGGAAAGCATTACTGACAGAGAAGCCGTATCTAAATTATTTGAAGAAGAGCATCCGGACATGGTGGTAAACTTTGCCGCTGAAAGCCATGTAGACCGTTCCATTGAAAATCCGGAAGTCTTCCTGGACACCAATATCAAAGGAACTGCCGTACTTATGGACGCCTGCCGGAAATACGGGATCCAGCGTTATCATCAGGTATCTACAGACGAAGTTTACGGAGATCTGCCTCTGGACCGTCCGGACCTGTTCTTCACAGAAGAAACCCCTATCCACACCAGCAGCCCTTACAGCTCCTCCAAGGCAGGAGCCGACCTTCTGGTACTGGCTTACCACCGTACCTATGGCCTGCCTGTGACCATCAGCCGCTGCTCCAATAACTACGGACCTTACCATTTCCCGGAGAAGCTGATCCCGCTGATGATCGCCAACGCCTTAAATGACAAGCCTCTTCCTGTATATGGAAAAGGTGAAAATGTAAGAGACTGGCTGTATGTGGAAGACCACTGCAAAGCTATCGACCTGATCATCCACAAAGGCCGTGTAGGAGAGGTTTACAACATCGGCGGCCACAACGAAATGAGAAACATTGACATTGTAAAACTGATCTGCAAGGAACTTGGCAAACCGGAAAGCCTGATCACTTACGTTGCAGACCGGAAGGGTCACGACATGCGCTATGCTATTGACCCAACCAAGATCCACAACGAACTGGGCTGGCTGCCGGAGACTAAGTTCGCAGACGGTATCAAGAAAACCATCAAATGGTATCTGGAAAACAGAGAATGGTGGGAAACTATCATCTCCGGTGAATATCAGAATTATTATGAAAAAATGTATGGAAACAGATAGGAGGACATGCTCATGAAAGTATTAGTTACAGGTGTTGCCGGCCAGTTAGGCCATGACGTAATGAACGAACTTGCAAAGAGGGGCTATGAAGGCATTGGATCAGATATCAAAGATACCTACAG
>DXFG01000197.1 GCA_019114545.1 Candidatus Blautia pullistercoris
TTCTCCTTGACCAGACAGAAGCGTCCAAAGGTCCCGGCTGGTATCTGGTCTGCGCAGATGGCTATTCTCTTGGCTGGGGAAAAGTGTCTGGGAATCTTCTGAAAAACAAATACCCCGCCGGATGGCGGGGCTGATGGAGAAAAATCCCTTTTCCTATAAAAAAGTACGGTTAAATTTTGATTTTTGATAATCTAACCGTTCTTTTCCGCTGATTTGTACGGTTGAAATGCACCCTTGGCAGTCAAATCTCTAACGCAGGCTATACCTGCCTGTCGCTGTCCGTTGCCCGGCAAGCAAGATAGTCGCTTGCCAGGCGCACTTGCGCAAAAAAGGCTGCTGCATGGAAGCCTTTCCTCCGTACCTCTATGCAGCAGCCTTTCTCTTCTTTTTCATACGCCTACTCAGCAGATTCCTCCAGAGGTTCCTCTGCCAGTACCTGCTCGTATTTTTCCAGAATGATATTCTGTATCCTCTCACGGGTTGCAGAATTGATGGGATGGGCAATATCTCTGTATTCCCCGTCCGTGGCCTTGCGGCTGGGCATTGCGATAAATAATCCCTTTTCGCCTTCAATGACCTTAATGTCATGAACCACGAATTCTTCGTCAATGGTAATGGAAACCACTGCTTTCATTTTGCCTTCTTTCGCCACTCTTCTTACTCTTACATCTGTGATGTTCATACAACCTTCCCCTTTCATCGCCGCCTTGTTCAGTCGTGCTTTCTGTCTTTTTTTGGAATTTTTATATTCCGGCAGGTTTTCCCGCCTACAAAGCGGTTTTACCGCTCTGTTCCTTAGTAGATTTATGAAAGCCTGGAACTAACTGCCCGGCACTCCCGCAGCTTGTCCGTCTTTCTTTCAAGACCGGCTTTCGCCGTAAACTTTACAGAACGTATCTCTCGTTCTTCTCGATTACCACCTTAATGCTGTCTTCTCCGCAATAATAAGAGTTTGCCCGGATGGTATCCCGGCTCTCCACAATACAGTTCTCAATATGTGTATTGTCGCCTAAATAAACATCATTTAAAATAATCGAATTTTTGATCACACAATTATTGCCCACAAAAACCTTCTTAAACAGAATAGAATTTTCTACCTGTCCGTTAATGATACATCCGCTGGAAATCAGGCTGTTTTTTACATCTGAACCGGGATTATATTTTGCCGGGGGCAGGTCGTCGATCTTGGACTGGATACCCGGATACTGACGGAAGAAATAATCTCTGATCTCCGGTTTCAGGAAATCCATGTTAGTCTTATAATAAGACTCCACTGTGGAGATATTGCTCCAGTAAGTATCGATCTTATATCCGTAGATCCTCTTCAGGTTCTTATAACGGATAAGAATATCTTTGACAAAATCATGCCGGTCTTCCTGTCCGCATTTCTCGATAAGCTCGATAAGCTGTCTCCTCCTGATCACATAGATACCGGTAGAAATCGTAGTAGACTGGGTTACCATGGGTTTCTCATCAAACTCTACGATCCTGCAGTCTTCATTCATTTTGAGACATCCAAATCTGGTAGCTTCCTCCGCGCTGACGTCTGTGCAGACCACAGTAATATCCGCTCTCTTTGCGATGTGGTATTCCAGTACCTTATTGTAATCCAGTTTATATACACAGTCTCCTGAGGCAATGACCACATAAGGTTCATGGCTGTTTTTCAGGAAACTCAGATTCTGGTAAATGGCATCTGCTGTTCCCTGATACCAGAAACTGTTATCCGGAGTAATTGTGGGAGTAAATGTATACAGTCCGCCCTGCTTTCTTCCAAAATCCCACCATTTGGAAGAACTCAGATGTTCATTCAGAGATCTGGCATTGTACTGGGTCAGCACAGCCACTTTCTGAATATGGGAATTGGACATATTGCTGAGAGCGAAATCTATGCTGCGGTAGCTGCCTGCAATGGGCATTGCCGCAATGGCTCTCTTCTGGGATAATTCTCTCATTCTGTGATTGTTGCCGCCGGCAAGGATAATACCTATTGCTCTCATTCTGTCTCACCTTCCTTATTCAATGTTTCACCGCTTTCCAATACGCCTCCCGGATAATCCTCTGGTGTGGTTTCTCCTACAATAGCCGTATTTTTCCCGATCTTGACGTCAGAAGGGATCACTGTATTCTCTCCTACCGTTACCAGTCCGAAGGAATATACATTTGGCTTCAGCTTGTTTGGTACTTCTTCTCCCATACCCATGACTACATTGTCGCCTACGGTAACATTTTCTGCGATGATAGCTTTGTCGATCACATCATTTTCTCCGATCACCGACTGTTTCATGATAATGGAGTCACGGATCACAGCGCCTTTTTTAATAGTAACGCCAGCGCCGATCACAGAATTATGTACTTCTCCGTACACTTCTGTTCCTTCACTGATAATACTTCTGTCTACCACTGCATCTGCGGCGATATACTGGGGAGGAATAATGTCTCCCTTCGTATAGATCTTCCAGAATTCTTCATACAGATTGAATTCGGGAATAATGTCGATCAACTCCATATTGGCTTCCCAATAGGATCCCAGAGTTCCTACGTCCTTCCAGTATCCGTTATATTCATAGGCAAAAAGCCTCTGGCCTTTCTCTCTGCAGTAGGGCAGGATATGCTTTCCGAAATCACATCCCGACTGATCTTTCAAAGCGATCAAAGCTTCCTTCAGCACAGGCCAGCTAAAGATATAAATACCCATAGAAGCCAGATTACTCTTGGGCTTCTCCGGTTTTTCCTCAAAATCTGTGATTCTTCCAGTCTCGTCCGTAATGGCAAGTCCGAAACGAGAAGCTTCTTCCCATGGAACAGGCATGCATGCCAGAGTGACGTCTGCTTTGTTGGCTTTATGGAAATCCAGCATAACCTCGTAGTCCATCTTGTAAATATGGTCGCCGCCTAAAATCAGTACATAATCCGGATTAAAATTTTCCATATATGCCAGATTCTGGTATATAGCGTTAGCTGTACCGGTATACCATTCCGTATTGGTTTTCTTTTCGTAAGGAGGAAGAATCGAGACGCCTCCTACATTACGATCCAGATCCCAGGGGATGCCGATACCAATGTGGGTATTTAAGCGCAGAGGCTGATACTGTGTCAGCACTCCTACGGTGTCCACTCCTGAATTTATACAGTTACTGAGCGGAAAGTCTATGATTCTGTATTTTCCGCCAAATGTCACTGCCGGCTTTGCCACTTTTGCAGTCAGAACGCCCAATCTGCTGCCTTGTCCTCCGGCAAGCAACATTGCAATCATCTCTTTCTTAATCATGCAATCACCTCTTGTAATTCTATGGTTTTTTCATTATAACACATCGCTCTGAAAAAGTGAATATTTTTAACAATTTTTTTTCGACATATTCATTTTTTTTGTGACATTTTACCTGTTTTTAACTCTTGTCCCAAGAAAGGGGGTTCCATTTTTTTCAAATTTAGGTATAATCAATCATGAAAAGGAGCTTTCGCATAAATCATAATCGAGAATATTTATATATTTTATTTCTCAGTCTGCGCTGCTTTGAGCCTATGGTCTCAAAGCTATGCTCGACAAATTCGCATAAAATATATAAATATTCCTGATATATGTTTTGCGGCAGCCCCCATAAAGACTTTATAAAAAGGAAGGGATTCTTTCGTCATGTATCAGATTGATTTTCATAAACCCATGCACATTCACTTTATCGGGATCGGCGGTATCAGTATGAGCGGGCTGGCCGAGATCCTTCTGGAAGAGGATTTCACCATCTCCGGTTCTGACGCCAAAGCCTCCGACCTGACACGGCAGCTGGAAGCCAAAGGGGCCAAAGTCTATATCGGCCAGAGAGCTTCCAATATCACCGATGATATCCAGCTGGTGGTATACACCGCCGCTATTCATCCGGACAATCCGGAATTCAAACAGGCAAAAGAGTCAGGACTGCCTATGCTTACCAGGGCAGAGCTTCTTGGACAGATCATGAAAAATTATGACCTGCCCATCGCCGTATCCGGCACCCACGGCAAGACCACTACCACCTCCATGATCTCCCATATCCTTTTGGAGGGGGAAGCAGATCCCACCATCTCCGTAGGCGGAATCCTGCCGGCCATCCACGGCAATATAAGAGTGGGACAGTCCGAGACTTTCATTACCGAAGCCTGTGAATATACCAACAGCTTTCTCAGTTTTTATCCAAAGATCAGCATTATTTTAAACATAGACGCCGATCACCTGGACTTTTTTAAAGATATTGAGGATATCCGCCATTCTTTCCGGCTCTTCGCCCAGAAGCTGCCCCAGGACGGCACTTTGATCATCAACGGAGAAATTCCTCATGTAGAAGAGATCACCCAGGGATTACCCTGTGAGATCATTACCTACGCCTTAGAGGGGAATGCCCAGTACACAGCGCAAAATATTGTCTTTGACGAAACAGCCCATCCATCCTTCGACTGTATCTGTAAAGGTGAAAAGATCGGGCGCTTCTCTCTTTCCGTGCCCGGTATCCACAATGTATCCAATGCCCTTTCGGCCATAGCACTGGCCAGAAAGATCGGTCTTCCCACAGAAACCATACAGAAAGGGCTTCTCCATTTCGGCGGCACTGACCGGAGATTTCAGTACAAAGGAAAAGTTGCAGGGGTTACGGTAATCGACGACTATGCTCACCATCCCACAGAGATCGCCGCTACTTTAAAGACTGCACAGAATTATCCCCACAACCGGATCTGGTGCGTCTTCCAGCCTCATACTTACACCAGGACGAAAGCACTGATGCCGGAATTCGCCCAGGCCCTTTCTCTGGCGGATCATGTTGTCCTTGCAGAGATTTATCCGGCCAGGGAGACCGACAATCTGGGGATCTCTTCAAAAAATCTGGCGGATCTTATCGCTGAAAAAGGTACGGATGTCCACTATTTTTCTACTTTTGATGAGATTGAAGAATTTTTATTAAAAAATTGTATCCACGGAGACGTGTTGATAACTATGGGGGCCGGAGACGTATATAAAATCGGGGAAAACCTCCTTGGGATGTAGAGTTATCCACATTATCCACCAACTCTTCCACATACTCTTTCCCCAGAGTATGTGGATTTTTTTGTGCATAAGTGAGTTGACATAATCGGACAGCATTTTTAGCAAAAATGTGCTAAAATACTGGCACTTTCGACATTTCCCTGGTTTCCAATAAAAATTATCCACCTTTTTATCCACATTATCCACATTTCCCCCGGGAATTTTTCTCAACCTGTCCATTTCCACCGTCGAAAAAAATCTTTGTTCTCTTTTTAAAAATTATATGCTATACTGAGGTTGATTCATTTAAGAAGATGTAAAATGTAGAGGATGTTGAACATGGGACAGTTTGAAGTATATAGCAGTTTTCCAGGAGATTTCACCTTAATTTCCAACCGCTTTCTGGAAGATTATATGCCGAAGGCCAACGGAGAATTTGTCAAGATCTATCTTTATCTCCTGGGCCGGTGTCAGAGCGGAAAGACAAAGATGGAGCTTTCCTCCATTGCAGATACTTTTAACTGCACCGAAACGGACATTTTAAGAGCGCTCCGCTACTGGAAGGAATCCGGGATCATGGATGTCTCCTTCGACCAGGCAGGGAATGTAACAAAGGTTCGTTTTGCGGTTCCTGAGTCGAAGCTGCCTGCGTATGAGACAAAACCTTCCGCTCCTGCAGTCTCCCGGAACAAACTCCAGGATCTGAAGGGTCGGGAAGAGGTACGGCAGCTTCTTTTTATTGCAGAACAATATCTGGGACGGACCCTGACTTCCACAGATGTGGAGACACTCCTCTATCTTTATGATGAAGTACATATATCCGCCGAGCTTCTGGAATATCTGATCGAATACTGTGTTTCCAAAGGCAGTCCTTCTATGGCTTATATCAGGAAGGTAGGGCTGTCCTGGGCCCAGCAGAAGATCACCACCGTAAGCCAGGCCAAGGAAGAGACCAATCTCTATAACAAAAATTACTTTACTATCCTGCGGGCGTTCGGCATCAGCAACCGGAATCCTCTGGACAAGGAGATCCAGTATATGAATCTCTGGCTGAACCAGTATGGCTTTACTCTTGATATCATTACCGAAGCCTGCAGCCGCACGGTCCTGTCCACGGGAAAGGCCAGCTTCTCCTATGCAGACAGTATCCTGGAAAGCTGGTTTAAGAAAGGTGTCCGTCATCTTTCCGATATCGACTCCCTGGACATGAATTATCAGCAGAAAAAAGCAGAGAAAGCCAAAGCCAGGCCTAAAGCTCCTGCTGCCGGTTCTAAGAACAAGTTCAACAATTTTCATCAGAGAAACTACAACATGGCAGAGCTTGAAAAACAGCTTCTTGGGAAATAACAAAAAGGAGACGTACCGTGTCACTGAAAAATTTTCAATACGAAGCGATCATGCGTGACTATAACCAAAAACAATTCCTGCATAAGCATGAGCAGGACGAGCATATCCGTCTGGCAGAGGAAAGGATTCCCCGTCTGGGACAGATCCGGCGGGAGATCGCCGCTCTGGGGCTTAAGAAAGCCCGCCTTGTCCTGGGGGCCCAAGGAGGCGAAGACTTTGATCTGGCGTCTGCTATCGGCGCTCTGGCCGGGGAGCGGAAGACTCTTCTCCTGGAGAACGGATTTCCCGCCGATTATCTGGAGCTTCACTATGACTGCCCGATCTGTAAAGATACCGGCTATATAAACGGGGAAAAATGCGCCTGTTTCCGAAAGGCCGCCGTTGATCTCCTTTATACCCAGTCTAATATCCGGGATATCCTGGAAGAGGAAAACTTCGAGAATTTTTCCTTTCAGTATTATTCTCCCGATTTTACAGACCCGGCAAGCGGGATCACCGCCTCTGAAGCTGCTCACAACGCTTATGACAAGGCCTGGGCTTTTATAGAGAGCTTTGCTGAAGAATTCAATAATCTTATGATTTATGGAGATACTGGTGTAGGAAAGACTTACCTCACCCACTGTATCGCAAAAGAACTTCTGGACCGCTCCTATTTTGTTTTGTATTTCAGCGCTTTCGATCTCTTCGACCTGCTGTCAAGAAATACTTTCCAAAAAGATGTCCAGTCTGCGGATATGGCTTCTTTTATCTACGACTGTGATCTGCTCATCATTGATGATCTGGGCACAGAGCTGACCAACAGCTTTGTATCCTCCCAGCTTTTCTGCTGCATCAATGAGCGTATCATGAATAAAAAGGCAACTATCATTTCCACTAACCTGACCATGGAAGATTTTCTGGATACTTATTCGGAGAGGACCTTCTCCCGGGTATCCAGCAATTACACCATGATCAAGCTCATTGGAAATGACATCAGAATCCAAAAAAGACTTTTAGGAGGAAAATGAACATGGCACCAAAAATCACAACACCTTTAGACTCGCTCCCCGTAGGCCGTCTGGGTATCATTCCACTGAAGAGCTGCGAAAAGCTGGGGTCCAAGGTCAACGACTACATTGTAAAGTGGCGTAAAGACCGGGATCACCAGGAGAAAAACAATCTCCAGTTCGAAGGCTATGAGCGTCCCTCTTACCTTATTGACGCCCAGACTCCCCGCTTCGGTTCCGGGGAAGCCAAAGGTATTCTGGGGGAATCCGTCCGTGGCGACGACCTCTATCTCATGGTGGATGTCTGCAACTATTCTCTGACCTACTCCCTGTGCGGTCATTTAAACCACATGTCTCCCGACGATCATTTTCAGGATCTGAAAAGGATCATCGCCGCTGTGGGAGGAAAGGCCAGAAGAGTCAATGTGCTCATGCCATTCCTGTATGAAAGCCGCCAGCACAAAAGAACACGGCGGGAATCCCTGGACTGTGCCCTGGCCCTCCAGGAGCTGATCCATATGGGCGTGGATAATATCATCACATTTGACGCTCATGATCCCCGGGTGCAGAATTCCATTCCTCTTCATGGATTTGAAACAGTCCAGCCTGCTTACCAGTTTATCAAAGGGCTTTTTAAGGCAGAACCTGATCTGAAAATCGACAGCGACAGTCTGATGATCATCAGCCCGGATGCAGGCGGTACCAGCCGTGCCATCTATCTGGCCAATGTGCTGGGGATCGATATGGGTATGTTCTATAAACGCCGGGACTACTCTACCATCATAGATGGCCGGAATCCCATTGTAGCCCATGAATTCCTGGGTTCTGACGTAGCAGGCAAAAATATGATCATCATCGATGATATGATCTCTTCCGGAGACAGTATGCTGGAAGTAGCACGGCTGCTGAAACAGCGGGGCGCTGCCAAGATTTTTATGTGCGCCACCTTCGGGCTTTTCACCAATGGCCTGGAACGTTTTGACACTGCATACAAAAACGGAGACTTTGACCGTCTCCTTACCACCAATCTGGTATATCAGCCGGATGAACTTCTCCAGAAGTCGTATTATGTAAACTGCGATATGAGCAAATACATTGCTCTGATCATTGATACTCTGAATCATGATGCATCCATCAGTAAACTGCTGAATCCTGTAGACCGGATCAACAAACTGGTGGCAAAACACAATAAAGAGTTGAAAGAAGGCAAGAAGAAAAACTAAATATTTATCATACCCTCTCTTAATTTTAAATCTTTTTCTCACGGCATGTTGTAATTTACAGACAATAGCGGTATAATATAAGAAACTAAAAGATTTTTTCTATATAAGGGAGGTGCCACTATTATGATGAATAAACTGATCCAGATTCTCAATGTCTGTATTGCCCTTTTTGTAATTCTTTATGCAGCACATATTTATGCGATCACCGCTGACATCAGTCTTGTTACTGTGGTGCTTCTGATCGCCGGTCTGGCTCCTGTACTGCATACTGCCTGGAATTATATCCGGATCAAGATTGAGGAGTACCGTGAAGAACATTCTCATCGCTATATGAAAGG
This sequence comes from Candidatus Blautia pullistercoris, assembly GCA_019114545.1. Lineage (GTDB taxonomy): Bacteria > Bacillota > Clostridia > Lachnospirales > Lachnospiraceae > Blautia > Blautia pullistercoris. The sequence continues at coordinate 8,891 of DXFG01000197.1, forward strand.
CTGAATCTGAGGCCGGTTGTACGGTTGTATAAAAATCATCTTTTAAAAGCAGGGAGCTGTCCCATAAATCAACGCCGAGGATATTCCTCGCCACTGATTCATAGGGCAGCTCCCTGTTTCACATCTTTATAAATTTACCTGATGCCAGGGAATTCCCAGCTTTTCCAGTATCTGGGATTCTCTCCGGGTACAGGTAAACAGAATCGCCTGTCTTTTATTTTTATGAAGCCAGAAAAGGGCCTGGGCCAGTCTCCTGTCATCATACATAGCAAAAGTTTCATCCAGGATCACAGGCAGTTCCTCCTCCTGGCACAACAGTTCCGCTGCCGCCATACGCAGGGCAAAATAAACCTGTTCCACTGTGCCCTGGCTTACCTGATAAAGCCCCACATACTGGTCGCCGCTGTCCAGACGTATCTGAAAATTTTCATCCATAATACCCCTCTGATATTTTCCCTGAGTAAGTTCCCCCAGTATTTTCCAGGTCTTTTCTTTCAGAAAATTTCCTCTCCGGCTTTGAAGGCTTCCGGCCGCCTTCGTCAGCATTTTCTCTGCCAGGGCAATGCTTCCGGCTTCTTTTCGGGCTTTCCGGATCTTCCCATTGTCATTTTCCAGCTCTTCCAGTTCTTCCTGAAGGTTATAAAGAAGGGTTTCCTTGTCCCTGAGAAGCTCCTGCCAGGTACTTCTCTGACCGGCTCTCCGTTCTTTTTTCAGCGCCCTCTCCTGCCTGCGGCGGCTGCGGGCCTCCTCTTTTTTCCGTTCCCGGAGATATCTGCGGAAATTTTCTCCAACAGCCAGAAGGACCAGCAACGGAACACACCAACGTATAAGCCATCCGTACCAGCCTCCCAGATCCAAAGACCACAGCAGAACTGTACCAGCCCCTCCCAGCACCAGAAAGATAAGAATAGCCGCCAGTTTTTTCTGGCTCTTTCTTTCTTCTTCCCTGACAGTGTCCATGCCTTTTTCATCATCTGTATTTTCCATACTTTCCTCAGGCTTTTCCAGTCTTTTCTCCAGGTCCTCCATCTCTTTTCGGGTATACCGGATCCTGTAGCGCAGGTTTTCCATCCTCTGCTCTTTTTCATTCAGGGCTTCTTTTTCCGCCTTTTCCCATTCTTTTCTCTGTTCTTTGAGGCGGCTGAGGGCTGCCTGGGGATCCAGGAGAAAATCTCCCTCTGTCTGGAAATTCGCCAGGTATTCCTCCAGCTCTTCCCGGAGTCCCTCCCGGGTCCTGCTTTTCAGTTGTCCTATGGCGGCAGTATTTTCATAAATCCTCTGGGTAGCTCCTCCCAGCAGAATCTCCAGATCTCCTTCTTCCACAGACATTTTTTCTCCATCTGTGACACAGTACAGTTCTGCCTCCCGGGAACGGCTGTCGAAATTTCTCTCCAGACGGAAGTCTTTCCCTCCCTCCTCAAAAAGCACGCTTCCTTCGTACCAGGAAGGATTTGACCAGGGAAGACATCTGGTATAAGTATCTGTTTTCGAGGCTGTTCCCCTTTTTCTGGGAATCCCGAAAAAAACTCCCTGAAGAAAGGTGTAGAGTGTGGTTTTTCCGCTTTCGTTTTCCCCGTAGACAATATTGATCCCCTGCTGGAAAGAAATCCTCTTTTTTTGAAATTTTCCGAAGTTTTTCATATATGCTTCTTTTATGATCATAGTATTTCCTCCCCGGTCTCCAGAAGAGCTCTGATCCCATAATCCAGAGCCTTTTTTTCTTCTTCACCCGGATCATCGCCGAAGCTTCGGATATATTCCTCCAGAAGGCTTCCCCGGTATTTTCTGCACAATTCCTCCAAAGACCAGGCCGGTCTGCTTTTGTCTTCCACCTCACGGATATTTCCCAGGGAATAAAGCTGGCTTAGCTGAAACTCTGTTTCCGGATCTCTTTCTCCCTGAAGGATCAGAGTATAGATATGTTCTTTTCCATTTTCTTCTAACAGTCCGGAGATTCTCTGGCGGAGGGTATATTGGGTGGTTTCCCGGGTCACAGGGATCTCCAGTTCTTTATATGCTCTTGCAGCCCAGGGTACAAAGGCGGTCCTGACTTTTCCATTCCGGATCTCTCCTTTTACAAAACCGTGAGCGCCTGTATCATTCTTTTCCGTAGGTTCCAGGGAGCCGGCATAGATCATCCGGTCCCTCAGCAGCGCCTGGGGCTTATGGATATGTCCCAGGGCAATATAGTCAAAACCGCTGGCAGCCAGCCGGTCCCTGGATATGGGGATGTGCTTCTCATCTCCTCCATGGGCCAGCAGGATCTCCACCGGCATCTCCCCTGATTTTTTCAGCCTGTCATAAAGGGGAGCGGTAATCTCCCTGTTTTTATAACTGCAGCCGGTGACCCGTACCCCCAGCTCCGGAAAATCCACATGAGTGATTTCCTGGCTCCACAGGCCATGAACATTAGGCCCCCAGGGGAATCTCTGATAGAGAGAATCTTTTCTCAGATAGTCATGATTTCCGGCAATCAGAAGGATCCTGGTATCTGGAATGGCGGAAAACATGGCGTTTATTTCTTTTAGTTCTCTTGCCAGGGGCTGCCGGTGGAACAGATCTCCTGCAATAAGAAACAGGTCGGCATGATCCTGGCCGGCCTGTTCAATAACTCTTCGGAAGCTGTCCCAGATTTCCCGGCTTCTGTCCTGGCTCCAGGGGAAGCCTTTATCCGGCTCCGCCCCCAGATGAACGTCTGCGATATGGAAAAATCTCATAGTGCTCCTCTTATAATTCACAATTGTTTACAGTTCTTGGGAAGGGGATCACGTCCCTGATGTTCTGCATACCGGTAAGGTACATCACACATCTCT
>DXFG01000198.1 GCA_019114545.1 Candidatus Blautia pullistercoris
TAATGTAGTAGTTTTCCTGTTTTTTTATATTATACAAAACACGCTCTTCCACTACAATTTTCCATTTTCTATATTTGATGAAAAATTACACATCAAAAAATGCACTGTTTCCTGTCATCAAATAACAGTAAACAGCACATTCCTATCCCTTTAGCAGCTCTCCTGCATACTCTGTTTTTTATCGGCTTCTCTCTTTCTACTTGATTTTCAGTCTATATCCGCTGCAGTCCAGGAACAATTCTGCATACATGGCATTTGCCCAGGAAAACCATTCTCTGGTGTATCGGGTATCGTCATCCACATGAAAGCCCTCATGCATGACCCCTTTTCCGCCGGTAGTATCCGCCATATTCCGCAGGACCCTTTTCTTTTCTTCCTTCTCTTTGCTGGTCACCCCCCGGATCGCCATGGATATATGCCAGATATAGCTGGAGGGTGTGTGGGGGCTGCCGATTCCTGCGGCTTTCTTGCCTTCATAATAATAAGGATTGGCATTACTAAGAAGAAATCTTCTTGTATTTTCCCCAACATCCGGATCCGAAGGATAGCCCAGATAATCCATAGCCAGCAGGCTTGGCACATTGGCGTCGTCCATCAGATTATACATACCGTAACCATCTGTCTCATAAGCATAGATCACCCCGAATTCCTGAGTGGCGGTTTTCCCTATGCTTTCTATCGCATAGTGGATCTTTTCCTTCAGTTCTCTGGCTTCTTTTTCCAGTTCCGGGCAGTGAAAGATCTCCCTTTCGATTTCTTCCAGATATCCCAGCACTACCACAGCAAACATATTGGAGGGGATCAGATACCCATAAGTACAGGCGTCGTCGCTTGGACGAAAACCTGACCAGATCAGCCCTGTATCGGATTTTACCAAAGCGCCTTTTCCTTCTCTGGACAGGGTATCATTGTAAAAACTGTTTCCTCTGATAAACCGATAGTCGGATTTTTCCTCATGGGCCTGTTCTGTGCAAAAGACTTCCAGAATTTTTCCTATGCCTTTCTGAAACTCTCCTTCAAACTGGGAAACACATCCTGTATTCTTCCAGAGCAGCCAGGCCAGCTGTATGGGATAACAAAGAGAATCTACCTCAAACTTTCTCTCCCACACCCAGGGATTCTGATCCGGATCGTCCTTTTCCCAGCAGGCGCCGCTTGGAGAAGAATTAAAAGCATTGGCGTAAGGATCGATACAAATATACTGAAACTGGCGCTTTACCAGACCTGCTATAATTTCCCGGATCTCCCGGTCTTCCTTTGCCAGGAAAATGTAAGGACGAAGCTGCGCCGCTGAATCCCGAAGCCACATAGCGGGAATATCCCCGGTAATCACATGAGTAGTGCCGTCTTCCATTTTTTTCACCGTAGTATCCAATGTATTGGTATAGCAGGTCTTAAACAGCTCCAGCAGTTCCGGTTCTTCCTTCCACTGCTCTTTTAGAGACACAAATAGATCTGCCATTACCTTAGGTATTTTTTTCTCCATAACGATATCTCCTGTTTCTGTTTTACTTCCGAATTTTTCTCATTATAACACAGAAGCGGAGACCTCAAAAACTGTAAAAATTTTTGAAATCTCCGCTTATTTTTATAAACATATAACCATACTGCTCTTACTTCCGGCCAGATGGGACTTCCTGGTGTATCTGCCTCATACACTGCTTCCGCACAAAGTAGAAGCACACCGCCTGCATAACAATGGTAGCGATCCAGGAACCCGGATAAGAAATAAATAAAAAGTAAAGGGATCTGTGCTGAGGGAAAAAAGCGTAAATCCACAGGATCCTGGTACCTACGGTTCCGATAATCGAAAGGATCATAGGCACACCGGAATGTCCCATTCCCCGGAGAGCTCCCGGAATAAGGTCCATAATACCGCAAAGGAAATAGGGCACGGTGGTAATGGACAGAATCTCCAGACCACACTGAATAACTTCCGGATCGCTGGTATAAATTCCCAGTACCTGAGAACCGAACACATAGGCACCCACTCCGAGGACTGCCGATACCCCTACAGAAAGGATTATACAGTCCACAAAGACCCTGTCCATTCTCTTTGTTTTCCCTACACTATAGTTCTGGCTTGTAAAGCTCATACATGCCTGGGTCACTGCATTGATCGATGAATATAAAAATCCCAGCACATTATTGGCAGCCGTATAGCCGGCCATTGCCGTTGAGCCAAAGGAATTCACAGAAGACTGGAGCAATGCATTGGAAAAATTGATCACAGTACTTTGAATCCCTGCGGGTATACCCACCTGAAAAATACGTTTCAGATATATGCCCCGGATCCTGAGCTTTGAAAACCGCAGCTGGTAACTTCCTTCCGTCCTGTGGAGGCACCAGAGTACCAGAATACAGGAAATCATCTGGGAAGCCACCGTTCCGATAGCCACTCCTGCCACTCCAAGAGGGATGACGATAACCAGCAGCAGATCCAGCACCACGTTGGTCATACCTGCCGCCAGCAGGAAAAACAGAGGACGCTTTGTATCCCCTACTGCTCTCAGAACAGCAGCCCCATAGTTATACAGCATGAAAAAGGGCATGCCCATGAAATAAATCCGCATATAAACCACCGACTGGTCGATCACATCTGCCGGAGTGGCCATAAGCTCAAGGGCAAATCTGGATGCCCCCACTCCCACAAAAGCCATGATAATACCGCTGACCAAAGCCAGGGCAATAGCTGTATGTACTGCTTCCGACATCTCCTTATCCCGTCCTGCTGCATAATATCTGGCTGCAAGGACATTTGCTCCCAGCGAGATCCCGATAAACAGGTTGGTAAAAATATTGATCAAAGCTGTAGTAGAACCCACCGCCGCAAGAGCCTGGCTTCCGCTGAACCTTCCCACTACAATAATATCCACTGCATTAAACATCAGCTGCAGGATACTTGTGAGCATGAGAGGAAGGGAAAAGGAAATCAGCTTATCCATAATGGATCCGTTGCACATATCAATCTCGAACTTATTCTTTTTCATGGACATTTCCCCCAAAATTCGCTTTCTGCAAAGCTTATCTTACTGCTTTGTGCAAATTTCGTCAATAGGGGCTGCCCGGAATGCTGCCTCCAGTGCTGCAATTAAATCCTCTGCATTCTCGATTCCCACAGACAGCCTTATGGTGTTTGGTCTGATCCCCTGCTCCAGCAGTTCTTCTGCGGTACATTGGCTGTGGGTAGTGGAGGCAGGGTGGATGACCAGGGATTTTGTATCCGCCACATTAGCCAGCAGAGAAAAAATTGGAAGATGATCGATAAATCTCTGGGCCCTCCCGGCGTCTCCTTTTATCTCAAAGGTAAATATAGAGCCCCCTCCCTTAGGAAAATACTTCTTATACAGTTCATGGGTAGACTCGCCTTCCAGCGAAGGGTGATGGACAGCTTCCACCTGAGGATGCGCAGCCAGATATTTTACTACTTTCAACGCATTTTCTGTATGACGTTCTACCCTGAGAGAAAGGGTCTCAAGTCCCTGGAGGAGGAGAAACGCATGGAAGGGAGATATGGCAGCCCCGGTATCCCGAAGGAGTACTGCCCGGATATAGGTTACAAATGGAGCCTCCGGCGCCGCCTCTGTAAAAACAGCCCCATGGTAGCTGGGATTTGGTTGGGAGATCCAGGGGTATCTTCCTGAATCCTTCCAGTCAAACCTGCCGCTGTCCACAATGACCCCTCCCAGAGCCGTCCCGTGGCCGCCGATAAATTTTGTAGCGGAATGGACCACAATGTCCGCTCCATATTCTATAGGACGCACCAGATAAGGAGTGGCAAAGGTAGAATCCACTATCAGGGGAATGTTATGCTTATGGGCGATCCTGGCCAGCTTCTCCAGATCCGCCACATTAGAGTGGGGATTTCCCAGCGTCTCTGTAAAGATTGCTTTTGTGTTTTCGCGGATTTTCCTTTCAAAAGCTCCTTCCTCCTCAGGATCTGCAAAGCTGGCTGTAATACCGCTGGTCAGGGGAAGGGTATGAGCCAGAAGATTATAGGTTCCCCCATAGATCCTTTTGGAGGCTACAATATGTTCTCCTGCTTTTGCCAGCGCCTGAAAAGTATAAGTAATGGCCGCCGCTCCCGAGGCAGTAGCCAAAGCTCCTTTTCCTCCTTCCAGGGCAGTCATCCTCTGTTCAAATACTTCCTGTGTGGGATTTGTCAGCCTTCCGTATATATTTCCCGGCTCCTGAAGAGCAAACCGGTCTTCTCCCTGGCGGCAGTTGTCAAATACATAAGAAGTAGTGGCGTATATGGGAACTGCCCTGGCCCCTGTTGCCGGATCCGGCTGTTCCTGTCCCATATGCACCTGTTTTGTCTCGAAGCTCCAGTTTTTCGAATCTCTTATATCTGCCATGATCATTTCCTCCTTTTTGTTGTTGGCATTTATCCTATCATGGCAGCGGAAAGCTGTCTAATACGCAAAAAAGATACCTGGTTATAGATCCAGTCTATAACTGAGTATCTTTGCTGTCTGAATTTTTAAGAGCTTCTTTTAATGCTTCTATATACAGTTCCCCCATTTTGCTGAGAAATGTATTCTTTCTTACCACATAGCCGATCTCCATAATGCTGTTGTGATTTTCTTCATCTTCCTGAAAAGGAATGGCTGTAAAATCATTTCCGTTCAGCTCCTGGCTGATGATCCCTGAACAAAGGGTGTAGCCGCCCAGGCCCACCATCAGGTTCAGCATAGTGGCTCTGTCGTTTGCCCGGATGATCCTGGGATATTCATTGGTGGAAAGGATTTCTTCCGCAAAATAAAAAGAGCTGTTGTCCCCCTGTTCAAAAGCCAGGCAGGGATATGGTCTCAACTGTTCAAAGGAGATAGCGGCCTGCCCGGCAAGGGGATGGCCCTTCCACAGGTACACATAGGCCCGGCACTTGGCCAGAGGATGGAACTCCAGACCTGCAGTCCGTAGAAGCTTTTCCAGGCTCTTCCGGTTAAAATCCGATAAATACAAAACGCCGATCTCGCTTTTCATGGTGCTCACATCCCGGATCACCTCTGCCGTCCTGGTCTCCCGCATGGCAAATTCATACTTTGACATGTCAAACTGTTTCGCCATATCCACAAAGGCCTTTACTGCAAAGGAATAATGCTGGGCAGATACTCCGAATTTCTTTTTCAGGGAGCCGTTCTTTCCATATTTATCCAGTATCTCCTCATACTGCCCGTAAAGCTGCTTTGCATATAAGAGGAACTCTCCTCCGTCATTGGTCAGGGTCACCCCTCTGCCGCTCCGGTGGAACAGTACGATCCCCAGCTCTCTCTCCAGTTCCTGTACTGCACTGGTCAGAGAGGGCTGGGAAATATACAGCTGTTGTGCAGCTTTGTTGATGGAGCCCTGCTCCGCTATGGTAATTACATAATTAAGCTGATTTAAGGTCATTGGTGCTCTCCTTGATTTACGTAATGTCTATCTTACTGTATTCTGAGTTTTTCGTCAACAAAAGATACCCTCCGTGTACAAGAGGCCAAACGCCTCTTGTACACGGAGGGTAGTCTTTCACGCAAGACAGCAGTGCTTCTATCCTGCATTAATCTGCAAAATTTCCTGTATACAACTGATAATACTTGCCTTTCGCTGCAATCAGGTCATCATGGGTACCTCTCTCAATAATACGTCCCTGTTCCATAACCATGATGCAGTCAGAGTTTTT
>DXFG01000019.1 GCA_019114545.1 Candidatus Blautia pullistercoris
GATTTTTGGGGCAGTAAAAATCCTTTGTACGGAAAACATGCAAAGAATATGATGAAAACAGATGTAAGAGAAACCGAGAATTCCTATGAAGTGGATATTGATCTTCCAGGGTTCAAGAAAGATGAGATCACCGCTCAGCTTGAAAACGGATATCTGACTGTATCTGCCGCCAAAGGACTGGATAAAGATAAAAAAGATGAAAAAGGCAATTATATCCGTCAGGAGCGTTATGCCGGCGCAATGAGCAGAAGCTTCTATGTAGGGGACGGCGTTACACAAGATGAGGTCAAGGCTAAATATGAAGATGGGATCCTGAAACTTTCTATCCCGAAAAAAGCACAGCCGACTGTAGAACAGAAAAATAAGATCGCCATCGAAGGCTGATCTTCCATATCATTGAAGGGCGCAGCAGAATTTATCTGTTGCGCCCTTTGGCTTTCAATCGATTCCTTCCATTTATCCGGATCTGTTAATTGTTTACCTGTATGGTAAAGCTCTCGCCTATAGGTATACCTTCTTCCGGGACCGCCTCTCCCACTTCTCCTGTTGGGATCACTTCCGGGGTTATAGTAATGCTTTTGGTATTGCTGTTGATATTTCGATTAAGCAGGTAAATATCTCCTGCCGCCTGTTCAAATATCACTTTCTGTTTCTGATCTGTAACCCCTCTAAACTGTAAATATCCGCTGTAAAATTTATCCGGATCCCAGTTCTCCGGTCTGGTGACCTTTACATACAATTTTCTTGCCCCTTCATTTTCCGCATATCGGTAAATCTCCACGGATCTTCCATCTTCAATATCAAAGGACTGAGACAGATCCTGAGTCCTGGTGGTATCTTTCAGATTTCTTTTTTCCAGATCCAGGGAAAAATTCCATTCTTCTTCTGCCTCCACAAAACTTTGCCGAAGTATCAGTTCAGCCTCTTTTACTTTGGACATATCCACACCAAAATCACCAGTATAAATGCAGAAGTTCCCGTCAATGGCATTTGTCTCGCTGCTTAGACTGATCATACGGACTTCTCCGCTTCCTGCAGGCTTCCCATCAACCAAAAGTTCGGCGTCGAGAAAATACTTGCTGTTATCCTTTGTTTCCTCTGCCGGATTTCTGCTCACATATCCTCCCTGAAGGAAATTTTCAATATTCAGATCCCGGTCCTGATAAGAAATCTGCAGCAAATCCTCGTCAACGATCATATCCACAATGGTGATCTCTCTTCCGTTTGCGGTAGCCTTTCCATATACTTCCTGGACATAATCGTTTTCCTCCGGCGTTCCGCCAACCCACACGGCAATACTTCTATAGGTTTCCTCTACCGCCTGTTTTGCTACTGCCAGTACTTCCGAGTCCGCCAGCAATAAAAACAACCCTGCGGCGATTCCCAGGCAGCCTGCGCTGACAGCTACCTTTCTTCCCGTTTTCACCGGCTTTTTGATCTCTTTTCTCAGCTTTTTCTTCCACTTCTGCTTTTCCAGATCATTCATAACTTCCAGGTCTTTTTCTTCTTCCAGATTTAAATCGTTAAACACTTCATATAAATCTCTCATAATCAGCGCCTCCTTTCTCCTGACCTGTTTTGGGAAAATGTCTGCGGATCTTCTTCTTTCCTCTGGAGATCCGGTTGTAAAGGTTTTCCCTTTTGATTCCATTTTTCCGGGCTACTTCATCCGGCTCCAGTTCCTCTATGAAAAGCTGGCGGAAGAGAAAACGGTCCTCTTCTTTCAGGCAGGACAGGAAAGCCTCGGTTTCATCGGAAAGCTCTTCCACAAGTTGGGAAAGCTCCCGGCTCTCCTCTCCCGGCTCCTGGATTTCCTCCAGTCCTGCTGCCTGCTGACGTTTCAGATATTTCCGCTTATAGGTAAGAGCCTTATACCTGGTCACTCCTCCCAGCCACTTCTCAAAACTGCCTTTTTCCGGATCATAGGAACGGCTGTGCTGCCAGACTGCCAGAAACACATCATTGATACATTCTTCCTGATAATCTGTCAGCCCCCGCAAATGCCGTTTCACAATGGTCTTTATCAATCCGCCGTACACGTCTACCACATACTCCAGAGCTTTCTCATTTTTTCTGGATAATTCCTGGAGAAAATTATCCTGATCTACTTTTCTCATGCCGCCTCACCCCTCTTTCGGAAGCTTCCTTCTATTTAATACTTCGCTGTACATATTCTAAATCTATCAGAATCTCCAAAATTTTTCTCCTCTGATCCTGCCTTCTGTCTCGATTTTCTTTACAGATGCACAAATCTGCAAAAAACATGCTACAATATGTTCAACTGTTTAAACAGAAAGGAGCATTACATTGAAAAACACACGGGAAGATATCCAGAGACTTGAAAAAGAACTCCGGGCCTGTCAGAAGATCCTCACTGCCATCGGAGATGAAACCAGACAGCATCTCCTCTGTATCATGCTCCAGGGAGAATGCAGTGGAAGCCGGGTCATTGAATTTGCCGAAAAGACCAATCTTTCCCGTCCTGCAGTATCCCATCATATGCAGATACTGAAAGACGCCGGGATCGTAAAAAGCAGGAAAGAAAGCACCTGCATCTATTATTATCTGGATCCGGAGGCCAGTGAGATCAATAACCTGATCGCCCTTTTCACAGATATCAAAAAATGTATGGAAAAGGCTCCTGACAGAAAGGGCGACGACTTCCCGGACCATTAACAGGCTCAGTGTGCAAAGACTCAAATGGACATGCAGACATGTCCGCCTGGCTATTTGCTCGCAGGAATAAAAACATAAAAAGGAGACATGAAAAATGGATTTATTACAGGCAATGAAAGAACGGCATTCCGTTCGTTCTTATGACGAAAAATCAATAGAAGCCGGGACTGTGGAAAAGCTCCGGTCCTTTATCAAAGAATGCAATAAAGAAAGCGGCCTTCATATGCAGCTTGTCCTGGATGAACCCCATGCTTTTGAGGGGTTTATGGCCCATTACGGAAAATTTTCCGGCGTCAGAAACTACATTGCTCTTATTGGCCGGAAAGGAAATGATCTGGAAGAAAAGTGCGGATATTATGGGGAAAAGGTGGTTCTCTATGCACAGACCCTGGGGCTGAACACCTGCTGGGTAGGACTGACCTACAGTAAAGTCAAGTCTGCTTTTCAGATCGATCCGGGAGAAAAGCTCTGTCTGGTGATCGCCATAGGATACGGTCAGACTCAGGGCGTCTCTCACAATTCAAAGCCCAGAGAAAAAGTAATGAACACAGAGGCAGCACCCCAGGACTGGTTTCTGCGAGGCGTTGATGCTGCTCTTCTGGCTCCTACCGCCATGAATCAGCAGAAATTCACATTTACCTGCAAAGAAAATCAGGTTTCAGCCAAAGCCGGGCTGGGATTCTACAGTAAAACAGATCTGGGGATCGTCAAGTATCATTTTGAACTGGGGGCAGGAAAGGAAAATTTTCGCTGGGTGTGATCTGCACCCAGCGTTTTTTTACAAAATTTTAGGCTGATGAATTGTAATGAATATGTTCTTTTATTTCACTATGTTTTCATAATGATTCTTGAACACTTGCGGATTATCGATCAGCTTTTCTTTATCATAAATAAAAAAGTATATATTTGAGGCACTATAATGGACAATATCCGCTTCTATTTCTTCAACAAGTTTTTTACGGCTCATAGAGACTCTTGTACATTTTATTTCAATTACATTTTCGGAATCTATCAAGATATCTGTACGAACTGTGCCATATCCAGTATCCTCACTGACCTCCAATCTGGATAAAGGATATAAAGGTTTCAGATAGGCATATAAAAAATGCTGCACATCATATTCATTTCCTATCTTCATACAGGCCAGTTGCTCCTGTTTAATTGTTCCTTTTCTATGAGGAGGCCTTTCAAGAAAATTTTCAAGGAAAAGATAGAAATTTTCTAATATCTCTGCAACTTCCGAGTTTTTCTGCTTTACATTTGTTAACTGGCCGATATATTCTAAAACTCTTTTCGCAGCTTCTCTCATTCTATCTTTTGTGTCTTTATCCGAATATTCATTTTGCTGATAATATGCCCTTCGCTCCAGTTCTATAAAACATTCTCCCGGCATACCAATTCTTTTCATATAATTTTGCAGTGCATATAATGCCGTTTGAAACTCTTGTTGATTACTGACCGTTTGAAATCTTTCTGCCGCTTCCGACATACTATTGATATCACTGAGCACTTTTCTTACCTCCCCAGCGAAGATAAAATAAAAATAATGGGTCCAGAATATAAAGGGTCCCTTCTTTCCAATCCAGAACCCGGAAAATATCTTCTCTTCCATTTATTAATTCCTGTAACTTAGTCAAATGCTCCCTTATAGCCTGTGCCTTTGGTTTTTCACTGTCATCGTCCAACAGCTTCACTATGCGTTCCTGAACATCTTCAAATTCTAATTGCATGATCGGTGGATTTTCTGCTATTGACTTTACAATCAGTTCATATAGATCATAGCTTCTGCCGTCCTTCGCTTTAAAGTGCTTTCTGCTCTTGCCTCTGGGATTCGGTCCTTTTTTCAAAAAGGCTACAACATCTCCATATTCAAAATTTGCTGTCGTGTATCGGTACGCTGTTTCCAGAATATCACTGCATACCCTTTTCTCCCCGCTTTGTGATAATTCAAGTATCGTACATATATTTAAACAGATGTATTGCATTAGCTGAGGAGATGTTAAGCTCTCAATAGCAATTTTCTCTGCGATGTCATCTTCAATTTCGATGTCCAGTTTTGCAAAGCCTATTTTAGCAATTTCTTTAAGGTCCTTTACTTCCCAGGCCTCCATATTAATCAGACTTAAGCGCCCGGAAAGATCTGCATTCTGACGAATTGCCTCATCTGCTCTATGGGGCAAAGAAACTACAATAGCTTTAAATCCTCTTCTGATTGCATCTTTGAGCTGTTGGGCTATCTGCATTCTTTTTTCAGGTGGTGCATAATGAAAATCATCAATTACCATAACAAGTTTTTCCTGCTTATAATATTCTATTATTTTATCTTTTGTGAGGGCATAAACTTCTTTTTTTTCATATTTATCCCTGGTATCTGGAATGATCTTTTCCGATGAAAACTGTCCCTCATAAGCCAATCCTACTTTTGAGGCTGCTAATTTCCAAAAGTCTGTATTTTCATCAAAGTCAGCCCCCGAAACCTCTACGATTTTTTCCAATCCGATTACTTTTTCACACAGAATCGTTTTTCCCATTTTAGAAGGACCTACCAATGAGGTCAAAAATCCAGAAACCTTTATGGCCTGTTCAAGGCGAAACTCATAGGATAAATCCGAAACTGCTGACTTACGTGATATATATGTATATTCTGGAAAAGATCCTGGTCTAAATACATCTTCGTACTTTAAAGCCATATCGTAACCTCCTTGACTCTTATTTTCAAAGTCTACCGACAGTAATGTCCTTAAGGAGATTATATCATATTTTTATACGTTTTAAACCGTTTTATCCATTTTTACTATTTTTTATTTGTTTTTATCCTTGTTCATTAATAGCTGACAATTAATGCTCATTATAAACATTTTACTGGTGCCATTTTAATTCTCTGGCCGGAACTATCATATAATTATCGGCCCCTTCCCCCTGACGAAGGATCACATTGTGGATCCCGGCCTGTATGATCATTCTGGCGCAAAGCGGGCAAGGCTTGGCACAGTGTACAGAGGAATCCCCCGGATTGATCCCGGAAAGGTACAGGTCTGCGCCGATAGTCTGCTCTCTGGAACAGTTCAGCAGAGCATTCGCCTCTGCGTGTATGGCCCTGCAGATACCATATCCCTCTCCCTGGTGCATATTTTTCTGGATCCTGGGACAAGTTCCCAGGTCGCAGCAATTTTCAAAACCTCTCGGGGAACCATTATAACCGGTGGAAATTACCGCATCATCCTTGACGATTACCGCCCCGTACTTTCTCTTAATGCAGGTACTTCTATATGCAAAATTTTCTGCACAGTTCAGATACGCATCAATTTTTGATATCCGTTCTCCATTTTTAGGAATTACCATACTTCATCCACCTCTGCCATCTCCATTTTATCTATGTTGTTTAACAGTACTTTTTATAGCACCTTACTCTGTTCTTACAAGCCGCATTTCTCATAGCGTCTCTGATAAAGGAAAGCTCCATTTATCTCCAGCATACTGGCATAAAAATTCCGGATTTCTTGTGTTTGTCCATCTGACGATCTTTTTAATATCTGCCTGTCTGATTCCCTTTTCTATGTGTATATTCATCCTGTTTCTCCATTTAAAACTGCCTTATTTCTTAACCATACATTCCTTCCGGTAAAAAGCCACTCCATACTTTAATATCTGGCTGTATCCCTCCTGTCGGAGAGCCTCCTCATATTTCTGTTCTTCAATCTGTCTCAGGGCCTCCCGGCATTTTGCTTCAAGTCCCTGATAGGTTTTTGAAACTTTAATCTCCAGGATCACAGCCTTTCCTCTCACACTGGGATATTTCAGCAAAATATCCGGTCTGCCGTTTCCCGACTCCCGGTTAGGCAGCACAATATAATTCCCGATATTCTTCAGCATTCCTGCCAGGAATCCATGGTAATAGCTTTCCTGATAGTCGTAAAAGCTGATGGTCTCCATAAGGTTTTCCGAGAGGATTTTTCCCATCTTTTCCGTATCTCCGCTGAGGATACTCTCATAAAGAGGAGTCAATTCCTTCTGCTCTACTTTCTTTTCAAACCAGCGGAGCACCGTGTTTTTATAAATATACCGGACTTCCCGGTTTGGAATTGCCATTTCCATATAAATGTTCTCTTCCTCCTGGTGCTCCCGGATCTTTTTCAGATAACCGGTAAAGAACAGGAAATTCCATAAATTATCCTGGGTAGAATCCATATCCTCATGGATGGGTTTTATGATCGTCTTTCCTTCTATCAGGTCCTCAATTTCCTGCTTTACAGAAAAATCCGCTTTTTCCACAAGTGTTCGGACGATATTATTAGAACTGGTGTTAGACCAGTAGGGCTTTGGCAGACTGTTTTTGTCCTGCCGGCAGGAATCCACATAATTGATCACGCTCCAGGGATTATAAACTTCTGCATTGCCAAACTGATATCCGTCGTACCACTGGCGGACTGTCTCATAATTTTCTGTTAATCCGTAAAAATCCAGCATCTTTTTTACTTCTTCCGGGGTAAAGCCAAAGTATTCCCCGCAGTCCTTAGAGGTAACAGACATGATTTTCAGATTATTCAGTCCTGTAAAGATAGATTCTTTGCTGATCCGCAGACAGCCGGTGACCACAGCAAATTCCAGGTTTTCATTTGTCTTGAAGGCAGATTCAAAAAGAGAACGTATAGTATCGGTCATCCGGTCATAAAAACCGCTAAAATAGGCGTTCTCCAACGGCACATCATACTCGTCGATCAAAATGACAGCCTTTTTTCCCGTACAGCTGTACAGACATTCTGAAAGGAATTTTAGAGCGTCTGCATAATCTGCTTCTGTTCCCTCCAGATCCCGCAGCCTCAGATACCTCTTCTGATCTGCTGCGGTAAGTCTGCCCCTGTCTGACACCAACGGCCAATGGCGCTGAAATTCCCCTCTTAAGGCCTTTTTCAGCATTTCAAAAGCCAGTTCATAGGAAGGCTGCTTCATAGACTTTAAGGAAATCATGATAACCGGATATTTTCCCATATGATCCAGATATTTTTCTCCGGCCTTCATAATATCCAGCCCCTGGAATATCCGTGAAGCCTTTTCTGGATTTTCCTCAAAAAAATATCTCAGCATACTCATATTCAAAGTTTTCCCAAAACGGCGGGGACGTGTAAAAGGGTTTACTTCTCCTTTTATCTCCAACAGTTCCTTAATAAAAAGTGTTTTATCTACATAAAAGTAATCCCCTGTTACTATTTTT
>DXFG01000199.1 GCA_019114545.1 Candidatus Blautia pullistercoris
CTGCTCCGTTCCGCCTGCATGGTATCTCCATCGTAAACCCCAGCGTTGATCCGTCCATTTCCGAAATATTCCAGAACAGGCTGCAACGCCCGGTACTGGTCGCTGGCAAGGGCTTTGGTAGGATAGACAAAGACTGCTCTGGTCAGAGGATTCTTTAAAATCTCCTGGAGCACCGGCAAAAGAAAGCTGAGGGTCTTCCCACTGGCCGTGGAAGTGGTGATCACCACGTTCTTTCCCTCCCGGGCCTTCTCAAACATTTCTGCCTGATGGCTGTACAGGCTGGGAATTCCTTCCAGTTTCAGAAACTCCCGGATATCCGGATGGAGAGAAGATGGAAACTCCTGAAAAACTGCCTTTCGCTGTGGCACGGTCTTCTGATAAACGGTAAAGTTTTCTATATTCATATGCGCCCTCCTTCTCTCCTGGTAAACTTCCGATGTTTTATTCCAAATTCCTTCGTCTGAAATTTAGTATATCGGAAATCCCCATCTCTGTCCATAGAGCAAGTTTTCATTTGGAAATAGCACCTCCCCGTGTACTCACACGTTCTTTCCCACTTATACCTGCCCCTTTCCCACTGCCGGGCGGGTCTGGGACTTTCACCCCTTAGAACGTGCGCCCGCCGGGCGCACCACCAGAAAACAGCATCCGGCCTTCCGGCCGGATGCTGTCCGTATATTTTCCCCATTATCATACCTTTTTCTGAAGTACAAACTGTTTGGCAGATACCCCCGTATATTCTTTAAAAACCTTTGAAAAGTATTTTTGTTCCGGATAACCAACTGCCACAGCAACTTCATAGATCTTCATATCTGTTGTCAGCAGCAGTTCTTTTGCTTTTTCCATTCGTATTTTCCGGACGTAAGCAGAGAAAGTCATCCCCGTTTCTTTCGTAAATAACATGCTGATATACTGGGGCGTCACTTTGTATTCTTCGGCATAGGTACTCAGAGATATCCTTGTTGCGTAGTCACGCTTTACCGCATTCATGATTATATTCACAAGATTTGAATATTCTTCTGACGTTTCTGCCACAGCCTCTTCCTGGGGATTCAGTTTTTCCAGTAATTTTTTTACATCCGAAATCGTCACCGGTTTTAAGAGATAGTCCGTCACTCCATAGGAAATTGCAGTCTGTGCGTAACGGAATTCTGCATATCCGCTCAAAATGATAAATGTACAGCCTATGTTCATTTCCCTGGCCTTACGGATCATTTCCAGTCCTTCGATTTTAGGCATTCGGATATCCGTGATTACAATATCCGGCTGCAGGTCCTGGATCATCTTTAATCCTTCAAGTCCGTTTTCCGCCTCTCCTATCACTTTTACCCCCATATTTAAGCGCTGAATAAGTCTGGAGAGTCCGTCTCGGATCCGGAATTCATCTTCTACAACAATCAGGGTTTTCAAACCAGTCACTCCCTCTCCTCATCCTCAAAGGAACTCTGCTTTGTCTCCGGAATAACCAAAACAAGTTCCGTGCCATAGCCCAGTTCACTTTCAACTCTTATTTCGGCTTCATCATGATAATAAATTTTCAGACGGTTTACCACATTGCTGATTCCTATGCTCCGGCTGTCCAGGGCTTTCTTTTCCAGGATATTTTTCCTCAGATTTTCCAACTGTTCACAGGACATGCCGCTTCCGTTATCTTTTATGGAGATCTGGAGTTTCTGATCTTCCCGTATAAAAGCTTTTACAGTAATGATGCCGCCTTCCTTTGTTTCCCGAAATGCGTGAAGGATGCTGTTCTCTATCAGAGGCTGGAGCAGCATCTTATAAATCGGATAATCCAGGCAGTTCTCCGCCACATCATATACACAGTCAAAGGAATCGTTAAAACGTTCTCTCTGCAGAAAAACATATTTTTTCAGCCACTCGATCTCAACAGAAAGGGGAACGATACCATTAATGTTGGATATGCTGTACCGCAGAAGACTGCCCAGTATCCCCAGCATATCGCTGATTTCTTCTTCCCCGGCGTCAATCGCCCGCCAGTTAATAGAATCCAGGGTATTATACAGAAAATGGGGATTGATCTGTGCCTCCAGCGCTTTAATCTCCGCATTCTTCTGTCTCTCAGAGGCTTCCTGTATTTCGTTGTTTTTCTGTTTCAATGCTTCCACAAGAGAATTATTCCGGTCTACCATGCGGTTAAACTGATGGGAAATCAAATACAGGTCGTCATTTTGATTCAAATGCACTTTCAGTGACCGGCTTTCATCAGGATCATAATTTTCAATGGCGTCTCCTATCTTTCGTATCTCGCCGATATAGCGTCCGGTAAAGCGGATGACAACTGCAAAAGAAATACCCATGATAACCAGCGTCAGTAAAAGCACCATTTGGTTAAAGTTTCTTACATCTCTTCGCTGCACATCTTTATCTACAATATAGGAAGCTGTCCATCCGGTATCATCGATCTCCTGGTCAATTTTATAATAATTCTTATTTTTATACTGTTCTTCAAGATACTCCGTCAGGTTTTTTCCGATAGCGCTGCCGCTGGTTCCATTTAAGATAAATCCATCAGCGTCTGTAACAACGGTCTCTACTCCTTCATCGTTTGCAGCGCCTTGCTGATCCAGGAGCATTTGATTGCTGATGGCATAGATCAGCAGCCCGCTGCGCTCTTTTGTCATTAAATTTCTCACTGGCATAGCAAGAAGTATGACCAGGTCATTCTGACCCGCCTCTCCAAGAAGATTATATGCAGATGTGATTTTTGCCCTCCTGGGATCTTTGATATCTTCCCTTATTTTTTGCCGGCTGTCAGCCGTAAGCCACAAAGGTATCTCATTTCTCCCGTACCATTTAGAATAGGATACATATAGATCATTGTCCGCAATAAAAACCACGCTGCGCACATAAGACAGCGAATAGACTGCAGACTGGAGCATGGTCTGCATATTTTGAATGTCTGCTGTATAAAGCTTATCTTCCTCATTGATAGAGGCTGCCAGATTAATAAAGTCCTTCTCCGTTATCAGCTCAAAAAAAGAATCCTTATAGTTTCCCATCCGTTCGCTGACGATCATATCATGCTGCTTTGCGTTTTGGCTGATCAGTTGTTCTGAACGCTCATAAAGACTTCTTGAATAAATCTCATTTGCCACCACTATGATAAGAATAGTAGGAACAATAGACAGTATCACGAAAATCAGCATAATCTTACGCAGCAGCCAGCTTCTCTTCTTCTTTGTGCCAGTACTTTTCAATGCTTTTTCCCCTCAAATTTAAATTTTAGGCAAACTGCGGCCCTGGAAACATAGTTTGCCTGCACTTCGTTTCCTGGCCGCAGATGTCACAGAGTTTCAGTCTGACTATTATATCATGAGAATCTGTGCTGTCCAAATTTATCTTTCAAATGTCCTGTTTATGATTCCGTCATTACCAGCTCTGCCAAAATATTTTTATCTGTTTCACACACTACAGATAAATTCTTTCCGCCGTCAGAAGTGAGCCTTAGTTTTCCATTTTCATAACTCATCTGAATATGGATTTTCTTTTGACCATTCATATCCGGGATCGTGATTTCTGCAGGTACTCCTTCTTTTGGCTCATAGACTTTCAGCACAGTGTCTGTATGATAATCGTAATCCGGCCGTTCTTCTTCTTTCCCAACCGGCAGGATCGTATTTTCCCGTACCAGCAGAGGAAGATGAAAATAGTCAAAAGTTTCTGTATACCATCTTTCGCCCTCTTTTACTTCTCCGGTCAGATAATTGGTCCATTTCCCCTTGGGGACATAATAAGTAACCCTTCCGGACTCGCTGAATATAGGCGCTACAAGAAGAGAGTCTCCCAGCATATACTGGCGGTCCAGCATCACACAGGTAGGGTCATCCGGAAATTCCATGATCATGGGACGCATCATAGGAATCCCTTCTTCATGAGCTTTTACAGCCATTCCATACAGATAGGGCATAAGTGAACATTTCAATTTCACAAAAGTCCCCAGGACCTCACACGCCTCATCATCAAAGAGCCATGGCACCCGGTAAGAAGTAGAACCATGCAGCCGGCTGTGAGAGCTCAGCAGGCCAAACTGGCACCAGCGTTTGTACACATCAGCCGTGGCAGTCTGCTCAAAACCGCCCATATCATGGCTCCAGAATCCAAATCCTCCCAGAGAAAGGGAAAGTCCCCCTCTTAAATCTTCTGCCATAGACTGGTAGGTTGCCGTACAGTCTCCGCCCCAGTGTACAGGAAACTGCTGGCAGCCGGCAGTTGCAGAGCGGGCAAACAGGCAGGCCTCATTTTTCCCCCGTTTTCTTTCCAGTAATTCAAATACAACTTTATTGTAAAGATAAGTATAATAATTATGCATTCGCACAGGGTCGCTGTGATCATAATATTGAATTCCCGTCACCGGAATCCGCTCGCCAAAATCCGTCTTAAAGGCGTCTACTCCCATATCCAGCAGAACTTCCAGTTTATCCTGATACCATTTGCAGGCTGCCGGATTCGTAAAATCTACCAGAGCCATTCCTGCCTGCCAGCGGTCGCACTGCCATACGGTTCCATCTGTATTTTTTACAAAATATCCCTTCTCCATTCCTTCCTGGAATAAGGAAGACTTTTGCCCCACATAGCTGTTGATCCAGCAGCATATGTGCAGCCCTTTTTCTTTATACCGACGCAGCATCCCCTCCGGATCCGGAAATGTATCCGGGTCCCAGGTGAAATTTACCCACTCATATCCCTTCATCCAAAAGCAGTCAAAATGGAATACATGGAGTGGGATGTCACGATCCTTCATTCCCTGGATAAATCCGGTTACAGTATCTTCATCATAACTGGTAGTAAAAGATGTAGTCAGCCATAGTCCGAAAGTCCAGGCCGGCGGAAGGGCAGGCATTCCCAAAAGTCTGTTATAAAGCTGTACCGTCTTTTTTGGCGTTCCTCCATTTATCACATAATAGTCCAGACATTCTGTTTTCATGGAAAACTGTACACGTTCTACTTTTTCACTGCCTACCTCAAACTGTACATCGCCGGGATTGTCTACAAAAATACCATATCCTTTATTTGACACATAAAAAGGAACATTTTTATAAGTCTGTTCTGAGGCAGTACCTCCGTCCTCATTCCAGATCTGCACTTCCTGTCCGTTTTTTATAAAAGGCGTATAGCGTTCTCCCAGACCGTAAATATATTCTCCCACATCCAGAAGTAATTGTTCTACCAGATAATCCGCTTTTTCCTCTCTGTCATACATACAGGCTTCATTCCTATACCCGGAATCTGTCAGCAGGCGCCCTTCTGACAGGTAGGATACATGCCAGGAATTGGCCCGTTTATCAATTACAGCCTCTGTCTCTCCGGAAGTGAAAATCAGCCTGTCTTTCTCTTCTCTGATAGAAACATAGTCCCCCTTCTCTTCTGCCTTCTGAAAATGCGGGCTTCTGTTTGGCCGTCCGGCAAAATGTACCATGGAAACTTTTATTACGTTGGGTATGGGACTTGAAAATTTCAGTGTCAGCATTGGCTGATTCAGTGTGTCTCCTCTGTCGCCAATATGGTTTGTGGCAGCATAAACAGTCAGTTCATTTTTCTTTATCTCATGATCCCAATATTCTACTGCATAATGAGGCTCATACCTCTCTCTGACACGCCAATATCCAAATGTAAATTTCATCTGCCTTTTCTCCTCTCTCAGAACTCTCTTCCATTACGTGTGAACAATGGAATCTGGGCAAGGGGAGCATCTGCTGTGATTGTCTGACCTCCTGCCACCTTTTCACCAGTCCAGTAATTTGTCCATTCTGTACCTGCCGGAAGGTATACTTCCCGACTCCTTGCCCCTTCAAACAAGATAGGCGCTACAAGGACGTCCGGTCCAAACATATACTGATCCTCAACTTCCCATGCTTTTGGATCATCCGGCATATCGTAAAACAGCGGGCGCATGACCGGAGTTCCTTTCTCATGAGCTGCCTTCATCAGTTCTGTAATATAAGGTTTCATCTTTTCTCTCAGCACCAGATAGCCGCAAAGTATTTCATATGCCTCATCGCCAAAAGACCAGACCTCATTATCGGCGCCTGACACACAGGCTGCTCCTCCTTCGGATCCCATTGGAGGTTTATGGGGTTCTCTGTCTCCATGAAGCCGCATGACAGGACAAAAGGTTCCGTATTCAAACCACCGGATCAGAAGTTCCCGGAATGCAGGATCATCGGGATTTCCTCCGTGAAATCCTCCGATATCTGTGGTAAACCAGGGAATTCCCGCAATTCCCATATTCAATCCTGCCGCTACCTGATTCCGAAGTGATGAAAAGCTTGAGTGGATATCTCCTGACCATACCAATGCACCGTATTTCTGGGACCCTGCCCAGGCACATCGGAGCAGGTTGATCACGTTTTCCTGCCCCTCTGCTGTCATTCCGTCATAGAAGGTTTTGGCATACAGTTCCGGATATATATTGCCAATCTGTACGTTTGGTCCCAGATAGTAACGATAGTTTTCAAAATCATATACACTGTATTCCGGTTCTGCTTCGTCCAGCCAGAAAGTTTTAATACCTTTATCATAATAATTCTTTTTTGCTTTATCCCATAAATATTTTCTGGCTTCCGGATTTGTGGCATCATAATGGATCGTATTTCCCTGAAAGTCCATTACAATACGGAAGCCTCTCTCTGTCCGTACAAGGTATCCCTTTTCCAGCATTTCCTCATAGTTTTCACTGCGGCGGTCTACAGTAGGCCAGATAGAGACCATAAGTTCAATCCCCATATCCTTCAGTTCCCGGACCATGGCATCCGGATCCGGCCAGTATTTTGGATCAAAACGCCAGTCTCCCTGAAGAGGCCAGTGGAAATAATCAATGACGATCACTGAAATCGGAAGTCCTCTTTTCTTATACTCTCTGGCCACGTTTAATAATTCTTCCTGAGTCTGGTAGCGCAGTTTGCACTGCCAGAATCCCATGGCATACTCCGGCATCATGGGAACAGTCCCCGTGGCCTTGGCATAGGATTCCTCAATCTCTGCAGGCGTGTCCCCTGCCGTGATCCAATAATCCAGTTGTTTCGTGGAATATGCCTCCCATGTTGTGATATTTTTTCCAAAGATCACCCTGCCCACTGCAGGATTATTCCAGAGAAATCCGTATCCCAAAGATGAGATCATAAATGGCACGCTGGCCTGAGAATTTCTCTGGGCCAGTTCAAGGTCTGTTCCTTTCAAGTCCAGATACGGCTGCTGATACTGTCCCATTCCAAAAATCTTTTCATTTTTTCCGGAAACAAACCTCATGGAAAGATGATAGTCTCCTCCGATATTGGGCTTAAATTCCCTTGCCTCAATTTCCAGAGCGCTGCAGTAATCAGCAAACACATCTTTTCGGTTTCTCAGATATTCCTCCAGAAGCACCTTTCCTGCCCCATTATAAAAGGTCAGTTTTCCTGCCCTGGTAATTTCTGCCCGGATCTTTCCGTTTTTTATAAATGCAGTCTTTTCGTCAATATGGATCTGGGCATCTATGTTTTCCGTTTTCATGGACAAAGCCCAGTCATCGTCTGTAAACGCCGCATTTTTCGTTGCCCGGATACGAAAAGCATTTTCTCCCCAGGGCTCAATTCTTACCGTTTCCGCATCATAATGATAAATTAAAATTCCCTTTTTCTTTGTAAATACCGCCATAGTCTTTTACCTTTCATGATAGTCTCTCATATCAGCCCTTTACAGATCCACTTGTAATTCCTTCGACAATATATCTCTGCATAGTCACAAAAATGATCACACAGGGAAGAATCAGCAGCACGCCATAGGCCATAATACTGTTCCATTTTGTTCCATACTGGTTCATAAAAGTATAGATTGCTGAAGTCATAGGTCTCATGTTTTCTGCAGTGTTAAATGTCATACTGTATGCCAGATCGTTCCATGCATAAACAAATCCGAAACATGCCGCTGTTATAACTGCAGGTCTTGAGATTGGAACAACAATACTGAAAAAAGCCCGGAGGGTTCCGCATCCGTCAATCTTCGCCGCCTCTACCAATTCATCAGAAATACTTAGGAAGCTGGGCCGAAGCATCAGCACAACAAAAGGAATCGAAATGGTCGCTGTGGAAAGGATCGGCGCCAGATATGTATTTAAAAGCTGCAGGTTTGAAAAAATTAAAAATAAGGGTGTCAATACAAGGGAAGCCGGAAGCATCTGTGTTGTCAGGAAAATAAGAATAAAAAATTTGCTTCCCTTTATTTTGTACTTGGCCAGTCCATATGCGGCCGGAACCGAAAGTGCCATGGAAATCAGCAGAGAACCCAGTGAAATAATAATAGAGTTCTTTAAAGTCGTTCCCAAAACACTCATCTGATCTCTATAAGCATCCAGCGTAAGCTCATGAGGCCATAATGTCGGCACTTTTGCAAAAATTTCACTGTCTATTTTAAAAGAGTTTACAATAATCCAATATATTGGGAATAAAAATATACAGCATAGCACGATCGCCAGAATGTTAAAAAGTATATTTTTCCTTTTTTCAGCGGGAGTCTGATATACGATCTTCTCTTTCTTTTCTTTCATGATCAATCCACCTCACTTGTCGATATTGTCTTCAGATAAATCAATGCGACAATAAATAAGCATACAAACAGTACACAAGCCGCAGCCGCTCCCTGCCCAAACTGGAACTGCTGGAAGGATAACTTATAAGAATAGGTTGAGAGAACTTCTGTTGAGTCTACTGGTCCTCCTCCTGTCATTACATATACCAGGTCAAACACTTTAAATGTAAGGACAAATCCTAAAACAAGTGTAGACATGATCGTAGGCTTCAACAGGGGAAGCGTGATCTTGAAAAACTGCTGTCTCTTTGTTGCTCCGTCAATGGATGCCGCCTCATAGACATCTGTAGAAATATTGTTAAGTCCGGTGGTAAGAAGAAGCATATTAAAGGGAATACCTACCCAGGAGTTTGCAATGATAAGTACAGCCATTCCTGTTCCGCCGTTCAGCAGCCATCCTATCGGTTCATCAATGATATGCAGATTCATTAAAAGTGTATTGATGATTCCCGAATCCTGAGAAAACATAAATTTAAACACCAGAGCTGTAACTGTAACCGGAAGCATCCAGCTTATTACGACCAGACCTCTGATGGGCTTTGCAAAGGTAAATTTCTTTGCGAAAAACATAGCCAGCAAAAAGCCGATGGTAAATTGGATCACCAGACAGCCGATGGTATAAATGAATGTATGCTGTATTGCATGTGCAAAAGTCGGATCTGAAAAAATTGCCTTGTAATTACTGAATCCGATAAATGCACGTCCCGAATCCTTCAATGTAAAAGCTGTTGCATCCTGAAAACTGATTACCCAGTTATATACAATGGGATAACCGATAAATACCAGCATATAAATTACTGCCGGCAATACAAATGCATAACCAACTAAATTTCCTTTTCCTTTACGTTTCACAGTCATACCTCCTATAAAAAGGGCCGCCGGGCAATATGCCGGGCAGCCTTTTTTGTATTTAGGGTGATTATAGTTTTTCAATCACAAATTACTCATTTCCAAGTCCTGCAACAGTAGCTGCGGCCTCATCCATTGCAGTATCAACATCCTTCGCTCCTGTGAACACTTCCTGCTGAGCAGTATAGATTGCAGCGGAAAGTTCCGGCCATGACGGAGATGGTCCACGGGACTGTGCGTTTGGCATAATTTCTGCAAATACCTTCCAGTTTGGTTCATCTGCATAGAGGCTTTCGGTGTCAACATCACTTCTCGGTGACAGACGTCCGATAGATTTACAGATTTCTGCTGATTTTTCTTTACTTGTGATCCAGGAAACAAACTTCCATGCAGCTTCTTTATTAGCGCCTGTACAGATACCGATATTTTCTCCTCCGAGACAGGAAGCATAGTCACCGTTATCAGCCTTTGGAACCTGGGCCACGCTATAGGTTAAGTCCGGAGCATCCTCTTCCAGACCTGAGAACTGCCATGGACCATTGATCATCATAGCTGCTTTTCCAGAAGCAAACTGTTTCTCTGCATCTGCCTGTGTCCAGTTTACACATTCACTGCTCACGTATCCTTTGTCGATCAGGCCTTTCAGATAGGTCATTGCTTCTTTGGAAGCATCTGAGGAAAGATCATCTACAGAGCCGCCTGCTGAAAGAAGCCATGGCATAAACTGGAATGTTCCCTCTTCATTATTGATCGCAGAAATTGCAAGTCCGTATGTACCGTCTTTTGTCAGTTTTTCACAGGCAGCTTCCAGCTCAGACCATGTAGTGGGAACCTCTACTCCTGCCTCCTGCAAAAGCTGTTCATTATAGAACAGTCCCAGACAGTTATTGCCCCAGGGAAGTCCATACAATTTTCCGTCATAATAGCAGGATGCAATAGAACCTTCCAGGAAATTCGTGTCTCCCGACTCTTCATATAAATCCGTGATATCCTCAAATACCCCCATTGCCGCATAGGAGTTATGATCCGGGTTATCAACCATTCCCACATCCGGAAGCTCTCCTGATACAACTCCGATGGTATACTGTTTCATCAGTTCTTCCCTTGGAAGATACTGTGTCTCAACGTATATTTCATCCTGAGACTCATTAAATTCATCTACTGCTTCCTGTACAAATTTTCCTTCCTTGTCTGTAGACATGTAGTGCCAGAAAGAAATCACTGTTTTTCCTTCTGTGTCGGCACTTGAAGTTTCCGTACTCTCCTCTGTTGTCTCACTGCTGCTTTCTGAACTGGTGTCAGCGCTGGTTCCGCCACAGCCTGCCAGCAGTCCAGCCGCCATAGACATAACTGCCATGATTGCCACAAGTTTCCTTTTCATTTTCTTTTACCTCCCGTAGTTCTTTTGATAAGTAAAGTATACCAGTCAGATTTCCTAATTTAACTTCCAAAATCTTAAAAAAAGTATACTTTTTTCATAGTCACAGAGATGTAAAACATTGCCATTCTATGAAATATCGCCTTTTCCGTTGACATTTTTTCCCTAAAATGCTATATTAAAATCGTAATATCGCAGTGCGATGTATCGTAGTGAAATATATTATCAATTACCGAGGTGAGCTCCATGAATTCCCACATCCAAAAGGTTTATGTACCTATGACCGAAACGGGCTTTTATATTTTATTATGTCTTCTGGAGGAATCCCATGGCTACGGCATTGTCCAGAAAGTGGAAACTCTGACTCACGGCCAGATCCGCCTGAGCCCCGGAACCCTCTATGGCAGCCTTTCTAAAATGGAAAAGGACGGTCTGATCCGGTTTCTGCGGGAAGAAGAAAAACGAAAGATCTACAAGATCACAGATTTGGGAAGGCAGGTCCTGGACCTGGAAATGAAGCGGATAGAACGGCTGTATCAGAATATGATGGAGGTGCGTGAAAATGAAAAATCGTAAAATAAAATTCCGATATTTTACTATTGTAGAATGGGAAAAAGAACAGGACTTTCTCCGTCAGGAGGGTTTAAAAGGCTGGCGTTTTACAAAAGCCGCCTTATTGGGGATCTATCATTTTGAAAGATGCGAACCGGAAGACGTGGTCTATCAGTTAGACTATAATCCTGACGGGATTGCTCACAAAGAACAATATGTCCAGATGTTTAAGGACTGCGGCTGGGAGTATATCCAGGATTATTTCGGCTACAGTTATTTCCGGAAACCAGCTTCAGAAATGACCGGAGATGAAGAAATCTTCTGTGATGATGAATCCCGACTGGAAATGGTAAAACGGATTTTCTTCACCCGTATGATCCCTCTTATAGCAATTTTCTTTTTATTGGTTATTCCCAATCTGTATACCCAAAGCTCGGATCCTTCCACAACAGGATATGTACTGAACTGGGCCTTCTGGATACTGTTTGTTCTGTACCTTTTTATTTTTCTGGTACTTGGCCGCCAGTTCTGGAAATACTGGAAAAATCTAAGCAAATGACCTGTCCGGCCTTTTTAATTTCTGTTCCTTGTACACTGAGGGTATCTTTGCTGCTGAAAAGTTGTATTATATTTAATTTTGTTAAGGAGGAAAAATATGGATCGTTTTAAAAAAGTATACCGACAAGGCTCTATTGAAGTGATCGAAATCTGGGTTGATACGGAAACAGGCGTCAACTATCTGTTTCACCGGAATGGAAACGCCTCAGGTTTAACACCACTGCTGGACAAAGAGGGCAAACCGGTTGTGTCATCCTGAGCTTTTTCATAAGTGGATATTAAGGCCTTGGGACCCGCCCCGATATCATAGAAAACCGGACAGAAAAGGACTGTGTTCCGGTCCTTTCTGTCCGGTTTTGATTTTCTTTATTTTTTCTTTCTGCCGCAACAGTACTTATATTTCTTCCCGCTGCCGCAGGGACAGGGATCATTTGGATATATCTTTTTTTCTCCCGGAAATGGAATTACTTTATGATTCCCGGCAGACTCTTCCCCGAAATCTGCAAGTACACGACAGGCCTGTCTCTTTTGCGCCTCACCTGCCATGTCTTCCAGTTCCTTCTCCGTAAATCCCCGGTTATCCCAGATACGGATATGTTTCGCCGCCTCCTCTATGATCTTTGTAAGCTTTTTCTTCATGGTCTTCCTGGTTTCCCCGCAGACCTTTATGATCACATCAGCACTTTCTTCCGGCTCATAATTTTTTTGAATGGAATCAATGACCTCATAATATAGGATCAGACTGTGAGGCATATCCTGCCCCATCTCTTCAGAAAAAAATTCCAGCAGAGGCATGGTATGCTCATCCAGATCCTGGCATTCCGTCTTACCATACTGAAGAAATTCTTCTTTATCCTGAGGCAGATAATAGGGAAGCTGTCCCTGATTTTCCAGAAGATGGAGATACAGAGCCTCTTCTTCTAATTCTTCTTCCATAAGGTAGCCGTCTTTTACAGTCATTTCCTTAGGATATAGGAAAGCGGCATTTTTCAGTTCCTCTGCGCTGATCTTCTTATGCTCGTATCCCCGGTAGATTTCAGCCAGATCCTCAAGGCTGATAACTCCGTAAAGATATAGCCCGCTTCTGCAGTATTCAGTCAGCTCCCATTTTCTTTCCAGATCTTTCTGAAATTTTCTGTCATAAACTTTCCGGAATTTTTCCTCTACATCTTCCGGCACAGTAAGAAATCCGTTTTCTTTCAGGCCACAGTAAAAAGACAGCAAAGGCGAAGCCAAAACCAGAGAATCCTCTACCCAGATTCCTCTTTCCTCTATAGCTTCCCAGAAAAGATCCACCTCTTCCCTGTCAGACTCCTCCAAGATCTTCCTGACCTGTCCGGTCTCAAGAAGGCTGTTTTTCAGCCACTGGACCAGTTCTCTCTTCTTGAATCTGCCTGGTTTGGGAAACTGACAGGCTTTGGCGATTTCTATAAGGTCATCCTTTTTATAACTATCAAAAACCTCTGTAAGAGACTTCTCCGGCCCTAAAGGAAGCTCTTTCTTTTTCTTCTGCTCAAGCTGTTTCCTCTTCAGTTCGGCCATGGCCTTCTGCCACTGGATGTTAATCTCCGGGTCATAAGTATCTTCTTCTTTGCTGCTTTCAAATACAGGAAATTCCATATGCTCTTTAAGATAGGC
>DXFG01000020.1 GCA_019114545.1 Candidatus Blautia pullistercoris
TCCGCTGTACTTTCCTGTGTGATGAAAAGGCCAGAGCATATCCTGTCGCCAAATAGGAATGCAGGGCCGGCTGCCCGCTGCCTTAAGCGGGATTGTTGATTAATTCAGAAAGGACATGGTGGTCATTATGGCGAAATACACCAGAGAGGATATTCTGCATATGGCAGAGGAAGAAGACGTGGAATTTATCCGTCTTCAGTTTACCGATATGTTCGGTACCATGAAGAATATTGCGATTCCTTTCGGCAAGCTGGAAAAGGCTATGGATAATGAATGTGTGATCGATGCTTCTTCTATGGAGAGCTTCTATAGAAACGAAGAAGAGGATATGTACCTCCACCCGGATCTGGATACTTTCTGCATTCTTCCATGGAGACCCCAGCAGGGAAAGGTAGCCAGATTTATCTGCGATATTTATAAGGCGGACGGGACACCTTATAAGGAAAGTCCCAGATATATTCTTCAGAACGCTGTGAAAAAAGCTGAGGAAAAGGGATATACTTTTAAGGTAAATCCGGAATGTGAGTTTTTCCTTTTCCATACCGATGATAATGGTTCTCCTACTACCCTGACGCACGAGAGAGCCGGTTTTCTGGATCTGAGTCCGGTGGACCTGGGGGAGAATGCCAGAAGAGACATTGTACTGACTCTGGAGGATATGGGATATGAAGTAGCTTCTTCCCATCATGAGATCGCTCCCGGTCAGCATGAGATTGATTTTACTATGTCAGATGTGATGGACACAGCGGATAAGCTGATGACCTTTAAGGTGGCGGTCCGCACTGTGGCAAAGCGTCATGGACTCCACGCCACATTCATGCCAAAGCCAAGATCCGAGGTAAACGGTTCAGGTATGCATATCAACATGGCTCTTTACAAGGATGGGAAAAATATATTTGAAGATCCCCAGGACAGTCTGGGACTGAGTAAAGAAGCATATTCCTTTATCGCCGGGCTGCTGGAACATATCAAGGGTATGACAGCGGTTTTCAATCCTCTGGTGAATTCCTACAAACGCCTGGTACCGGGATTTGAAGCACCCTCAGATGTAACCTGGTCTTCTACCCAGAGGACAGCACTCATAAAGGTATGCCAGGGTATGAGAGAAGAGAAGGCTATTGAGCTGAGAAGTCCGGATCCTTCCGCAAATCCTTATCTGGTATTTGCCCTGTGCCTGGAAGCCGGTATTGACGGTATAGAACAGGGACTGGAGGCGCCTGCCGAACTGAAGAGAAGCATCCGGGATTTGTCCGAAGAAGAGAAAAATAATCAGGGTATCGAAGCCCTGCCGGAAAATTTAAGCGATGCGTTATATGAGATGGGAAGAGATGTCTGGGTAAAGGAGATGCTGGGAGAATCTTTTCTGGAGCATTATAAAAAAGGCAAGAGAAAAGAGTGGAAGAGTTATATGAAGCAGGTTTCCGAATGGGAACTGGAACAGTATCTGTACCAGATTTAAATATTTTTTAA
The DNA here is from genome assembly GCA_019114545.1 of Candidatus Blautia pullistercoris. Lineage (GTDB taxonomy): Bacteria > Bacillota > Clostridia > Lachnospirales > Lachnospiraceae > Blautia > Blautia pullistercoris. The sequence goes on from DXFG01000020.1 coordinate 1,471, forward strand.
TCGGCAATGCAAACATCCTATAGGATGTCTGCTATAAGGTACTCGCAGAATTAAAGAAAAGGCAGGGAGCAGTATATGAGCATCATCATTGTGGCATTACCCAAGATTGAAGATGCAAAGCGGATACGAAAGATCCTGATGAACCATGGATTTGAAAATGTAGTATCCTGCTGTACCGCTTCCGCAGCTTTAATCGAGGCAAATCAAGATCAGAGAGGACTGATCATCAGCGGCTATAAACTTCCGGATATGCATTATACCCAGTTGTATGAATGTATACCAAAATATTTTGAAATGCTGCTGATGGGATCAGCAAATGTTGTAAGCTCGGCAGAAAGCGGAATCATTGCCGTGACTATGCCAGTGAAAATATATGATTTAGTCAATACCGTGGAAATGGTCCTCAGCCAGGTAGAACGGCGGTATAAAAAAGACAGGAAAAAACCAAGGAAGAGGACGGAGAAAGAAGAAAACTATATTAGGAACGCCAAGTTCCTGCTGATGGAGCGTAATCATCTTTCAGAAGAAGAGGCCTATCGCTACATTCAGAAATGCAGCATGGACAACGGCACGAATATGGTAGAAACTGCCCAGATGATATTGACGTTGATCTATGACGAATGTTAAAGGAGAAATGTGATATGTTTACTATTAATGAGAATTATCTGAAGCTTCCTGGAAGCTATCTGTTCTCTGATATTGCAAAAAAAATCGCAGCATATCAGAAGGAAAATCCGGAAAAAGAAATCATCCGACTGGGAATCGGAGATGTGACACAGCCCCTGGCGCCGGCGATCATAGAGGCTCTTCACGGAGCTGTGGAAGAGATGGCTCATGCAGAAACCTTCCACGGATATGCGCCGGATAAGGGCTACGCTTTCCTGAGAGAGGCTATTGCGAAAAATGATTATCAGGATCGCGGCTGTGACATTGATCCAGAAGAAATCTTCGTATCTGACGGAGCGAAATGTGACTCCGGAAATATTCAGGAGATCCTGGGATTAGATAATAAGATTGCTGTGTGCGATCCGGTTTACCCCGTATATGTAGATACCAACGTTATGGCGGGAAGAACAGGAAATTATAATAAGACGACACAGAATTTTGACGGTATGATCTACATGCCCTGTACGGCAGAGAATAATTTTGCCCCGGAATTTCCAAAGGAAACCCCGGATGTGATCTATCTCTGCTTTCCAAATAATCCTACAGGCTCTACGATCAGTAAAGAACAGCTTCAGGGCTGGGTGGATTACGCCAATAAAAACGGCAGTCTGATCATTTACGATGCGGCCTATGAGGCTTATATCACTGAGGAGGACGTGCCTCACAGCATTTATGAATGTGAAGGAGCAAAAACCTGTGCTATTGAGCTGAGAAGTTTTTCCAAGAATGCGGGATTCACCGGCGTCCGTCTGGGATTTGCGGTAGTGCCGAAAGATCTGAAAGCCGGAGGAGTTTCCTTAAATGACCTCTGGGCCAGAAGACACGGGACCAAGTATAACGGAGCTCCTTATATCGTGCAGAAAGCAGGAGCTGCTGTGTATACAGAAGCAGGAAAAGCCCAGGTAAAGGAGCAGGTTGCATATTATATGAGAAATGCGCATGCCATATATAATGGTCTGAAAGACGCAGGCTATACAGTCAGCGGCGGCGTGAATGCTCCTTATGTATGGCTGAAAACGCCGGGTAACCAGACCTCCTGGGAATTCTTCGACACCCTTCTCCATGAGGTGAATGTGGTAGGAACTCCTGGAAGCGGTTTCGGCGCCTGCGGAGAAGGCTATTTCCGGTTAAGTGCTTTCGGCACCTATGAAAACACAATAGAGGCGATTAAGAGGATTACGAAGATGTAATCAAAGATATCCTGTCCGAAGTATCTGGATTTTTCTGGGTATTTCGGACTTTTTTATTTCTTTTTTGATTGAATAGATGAGGCAAACGGTGAACCGGGGGAGTGTGGTGAGCAAGAATATATGTGTATTTTCAGCTCAGTCTGCGCTCACTTTGAGCCTAAGGTCTCAAAGATGTGCTCGACAAATTCGCATAAAATACACATATATTCTTGAAGCTACGGTTGCTTCCGCTGCCGGGGGCAAAGGCCGTACGGTATTGCGGGAACTCAATTAAAAAAGAAATTTGGATGGTATGCTGGTGCTGGAGTTCGAGTGAAACGTACAGTTGGTCGGTGTGCAGGTGTTTAGAGATAAAAGAGAATCGAAATGGTGACAATAGAGAGTGATAGTTTTGATGAAGGAAGGGAATGGGATTATGGAATTTGTTAAGGGTATTGTTGAGAGAGAAAAGTCTGGATATGAGGAGTTTTTGGAGAAGGCGGAGGGGGATACTGCCTGTCTGGAGGGGGCGGTCCATAGTCTTCGGGA
>DXFG01000200.1 GCA_019114545.1 Candidatus Blautia pullistercoris
TTGTAGAGGAAAGATAACGGCAGGCGCTTTCAATCCGGAGGGCTGCAATGGTGTCGCTGATACTCTGTCCGGAGACTTTTTTGAAAAGCGTACTCAGATAAGCCGGCGAGATATTGGCATGCTGGGCGATGTCGTTTAGGCAAAGGCTGCTGTGTTCAAAATTTTCTTTTATATATCCCATAGCGACATTGTATACTTGATTATGATAGTTTTCCATGGAAGAATCCAGTTTCCGGTAAGCCATGACACAGAGCTTTTTGATCCAGACTACAAATTGTTCATAGGTCCGGAAGGAGTCAAAATGCTTATATACTTCCAGGATTTCTTTCTCCAGATCGGCGGTCTCCAGATTCATTTCATAGAGAAATTTCAGGATACGTCCGAGCAGAGAATAAATGCGGATAAAGACCATATTTTTGTCCTGTACCTGGCTGGTAAGCTGCTGGAAAAACGTTTTCAGCCAGTTTTCAATGGCATCGTCCTCTTTGGAACAGATCAGCCGGATCAGTTCTTCTTCGGAAGCCTCAGAAAAAGATAAAAGACTGAATTCCTTTCCAAGGGCGTCTTTTGCGTCAAAAATATTTTTGTGAGGAAAAAAGAACCGGTATTTTAACGCCCGGGAAGCACTGGCGAAAGAAGCCGGGAGTCTCCAGATATTATCTACTGCGCTTCCCAGACCGATATTTAAAGTGTAATGAAAATTATTGTAGGACTTTGTGATATCTTCTACTGTGTTATGCACAGACTGAAGAAATTTCCGGTGAGAATGACAGTTGCCGCCTAAGATACAGGTGATCTCATCAGCATCTGTCAGATAATGAAAGTAACTGAATCCATGGAACTTTTCTTTTAGGAGGTCCAGAATATTCAATAATTCCATCTGGAATTGGGCGAAGTCCGGATGGCTGCCGGCGTCCCCGGCATATTCGGCTTCCAGGACCAGTACGATAAAATAATCATAGTCTGTTTTTAAATCCAGGTATTCCAGAAAGGATCCCAGGCGGATGTCCGGATCTTCTCCCGGATAATGGAGAAGGTCGTCAAAAAATTTGTCGGTCATCAGAGGACGGCTGGCCCTGAGCAATTCCTGGTTTTTCCGGATCTTATCTAACTGCAAGAAGGCATTCTGGATTTTTTCGGTAAGATACATATAGTCCAGAGGTTTTTCAATATAATCATAGGCGCCCAGGCGTATGGCCCGCTTGGCGTATTCAAATTTATCATAGGCGCTTACCAGGATGATCTTGACCATAGGATTTATGGACAGGGCCAGTTTGCACATGGAAATCCCGTCCAGATCCGGCATTTCTATGTCGGAAATGATCAGATCCACGGCAGTTCTTTTCAGAGCTTCCAAAGCGGAGCGGCTGTTGTATTCAATAATAGAGACTTCTGCATCCAGAGACTGCCAGTCTATATTTTTTTCAATTCCTTCTGCTGCGAGAGAATTGTCGTCAACAATCATTACTTTCTTCATATTCTTCCTCCATTTGATCAAATTCTATAGTGATCACCGTTCCGTGATATAACCGGCTCTCAATGGAAATATGGCCGTTTCCGAAGTGGGGACTGGAAATCCTTTTATTTACATTGCCGATCCCGAAATGCTTTTCATAGTTTACGGCTTTGCTGTCCAGGGTACGCCTTAGTTCTTCCAGCTGTTTTTCACCGATTCCCACCCCATTATCTTCAATGGTGATAATTACAGTATCTTCCCCGTATACAGCGGCGATGTGCAGATGAATCCGGGGAGCCCGCTGGGAAAGTCCGTGGAGAATGGAATTTTCCAGAAAAGGCTGGAGAGTAAATTTGCAGATCAGGAAGTTTTCAATGCCGTCTTCCAGATCAAATTCCCAGGACAGATTATCGTTATGGCATAATTTCTCAATTTCCAGATAAAGGCGGGCAATTTCCAATTCATCCTTTATAGAAATCAGATCTCCGGATTTTCTGAGCGTCATCCGGTAGAACCGGGTGAGATTTGTCAGCATCTGATTTGCAATATCCAGTTTTCCGATAGACTGACAGGTCTGGATGGATCCCAGAATATTATAGAGAAAATGGGGATTGATCTGTGACTGAAGCAGCTGATACTTCAACTTTTCTTCAGTAAGGGAAAGGTCCAGGATGGACTGCATATTATCTTTCAGGGACAGCTGCATTTTCTGAAAAGTCAGTCCCAGACGGTCAATCTCATCATAAGTTTCCGGGTCTTTTCCGGGAGGGATCAGTTCTGACAGATCTTCTTTGGGAGAATCAAGAGTCAGATGTTCCATAGCCCGTGATAAGAGCCGTATCTTTTTTGTTAATTTTCCGGAGATCGCAATGATCACAAGCAGCGTTAAAGGCAGAGAACAAAGCAGGGTGATCAAAATGGACTGTATCAATACCTGTACATTTTCCTGAGTATAAGAATCCGGGATTTCCGTGATATGATACCAGCCGTTCTGAAGCTGTACGCAATGATAGGTAATATTGTCTTTATAGAGGATCTGACTGGAGCTTTCTTTTAACTGTGAGAGAAGTGCCTCGTCTGCTCCAGGCGGATTGACAGGGGTATTGTGCGCGATGATCGTCCCCTGATCGGTCAGAATATAGCTGGACAGATTTTTGTCAGCAAAGGAATCCTCCAGATAACCGGAAAATTCAGAGATATCCAGAAAAATAATATAAGCATAGGCGATTTCTTTTGTCTCTGTATCTTTTAAAATACGGCAGCAGGCAATACAGTTTCGGCTTTCTTCTGTGCCGGAGATCAATAATGGAACAGACACATTTTTCTGGTAAAACCAGATAGAAGATGTGCCGGGATTCTCCAGGGCTGTTTCCGGAACATCATACTCCTCAAATTCCTCAAGGGGAAAGAAGTAGAGACGTTCATTAGCGCCCAGACGGTCCGAGGGAAGAAAAATACAGGCGTAATACAAATTAAAAGTGGATTTGAAAAGGGAAACATCATTTCTGATATCTGTCAGGGCGGATAAATATTCCATGGTAGAATCCGATTGGCCTAATGTATACATATCGTACTGCAGAGCATTTGCCACACTCTCCACATGGGACAGACGCTCGTTGATCTGCATATTCAGCTGTTC
>DXFG01000201.1 GCA_019114545.1 Candidatus Blautia pullistercoris
CCTGCCAGGCTGGTGAGCTTAAAAGCTTTTACATATTTTGTGCTCATCAGGTGAGGGCCTGCGCACAGATCTGTAAACTCTCCCTGGCTATAGAAGCTGATCACTGCATCTTCCGGCAGGTCTTCGATAAGCTCTACCTTATAGGGTTCATCTTTTTCTTTAAAATATTCAATGGCTTCGTTTCTTGGCTTTTCAGATCTGGTAAGAGGAAGATTTTCCTTTACGATCTTTTTCATTTCTTTTTCAATTTTTTCCAGATCTTCTGCTGTAAATGGAGTCTCTCTGTCTACATCATAGTAAAAACCGTCTGCCACAGAAGGACCGATGGCCAGCTTTGTCTCCGGATACAGTCTCTTAATAGCCTGGGCCATGATATGGGAAGCTGTATGACGGAAAGCGCCTTTTCCTTTTTCATCATTAAATGTAAGAATATTCAAATTGCAGTCCTTGTCCACAGGCGTTCTCAGATCCACGATCTCTCCGTCGATCTCTCCTGCAGTGGCTGCTCTTGCCAGTCCTTCGCTGATATCTGCTGCAATTTCAATGACAGACTTTGCTTCTGCGTATTCTTTCACAGAACCGTCTTTTAAAGTAATCTTCATGGTTTCATTCCTCCTGCTGATTTTTCATTTCTATCCTTGCTTTCCGGTTGCCGGACAGCTAGATCAAAGTGAGCAAGCCTACTTCTATTTTCCCTTTTCTCAATCTTGAAGGGCTTGAACACTTTGTGCGCCGCCGCAATACCGCAAAGCGGTAATATACCTTATTGCGGCGTGTGCTTCCTGCCCGGAGGGCTTTTTATTTTATAAGACAGTCTTTGGGACTGTCCTATAAAATAAAAACCCCGTTCCTTCTGCCTTTCGGCAAAAGGGACGAGGTATAGATTCTCGCGGTTCCACCCTATTTGAACCGGCGTACTGCCGGAACCACTTCATTTTGACGATAACGGGATCACCGGGCCGGATTGGGGCCACTCAGAGGTAGTTTTCAAATGCTTCCGTGACAGAAGGCTTCCAGCATATGCCTTCCTCTCTGGGACCTTTCACATTCTACTCTTCTCTTCAACGTGTTGTCTTTCTTTTTCCATATTATATCCCACTTTAGGGCTTTGTCAACCTTCTTTTTCGCATAAGAATCTCAAACAGAAAAAATAATGAAAAATACTTTATTTTTTCTTTCTATTGTGTATAATATTAAGTATGAAAGGAGTGTTGATTATGGCTCAAACAGTAAATGTAAATTTTAAGTTAGATGCTGATGTTAAAAAAAGCATGGAGCAGGCATGTTCCGACATGGGGCTTTCCATGAGTGCAGCCTTTACAATTTTTGCGAAAAAGGTCGGCAGAGAAAGACGCATCCCTTTTGAGGTGTCTGCTGATCCGTTTTACAGTGCAGAAAATATTGCCGAACTCGAAAGACGTGTTGCAAATGTCAAAAACGGCACAAGCACTCTAAAAGAGCACGATTTAATCGAGGTTCAGGACTAATGAGAAAAGTTTGGCATGATAAGGCATGGGAAGAATACCTGTATTGGCAAACACAAGATAAGAAAACTTTAAAAAAAATCAATCGGCTATTACAAGACATAGACAGGAATGGATACAACTGTTTTGGAAAACCTGAACCATTAAAAGGTACTCTGTCAGGATATTGGAGTGTTCGGATCGATGCTCAAAATCGAATTGTATTTAGAATTACAGATAGCCAAATAGAAATCATACAATGCGGCTCCCACTATGGCGACAAATAGCAATAGCCGCAGCTGTACGCAGAGAGCCTGTGTGTTAGGCCTTCCTATTGTCAAAAAAGGAAAAAGAATATGCTGTCGCATTAATCAGAATCAAGAAATTATATAAATATTCGTGAATACGGCTAATGCGACAGCTTATTTCGCTTTGCCATTCTACCCGGTCATTCATCAAACAGGGGAGTAGAGAAATACCGCTCTGCCGTATCCGGAAGAATGGTCACTACAGTCTTTCCTTCTCCCAGCTTTCTGGCCAGCTTTATGGCCGCCGCCACATTTGTGCCTGAGGAGATCCCGCACATGATCCCTTCCTTGGACGCCAGGTCCCTGGAAGTCTGGATCGCCTCATCATCGGTAACAATGCAGATATCATCATAAATCCCGGTATTCAGAATTGCCGGGATCAGACCGTCCCCGATCCCCATCTGCAGATGAGTACCGATAGAACCTCCGGAAAGGATTGCCGCATGTTCCGGCTCCACTGCCCATATTTCCATGTCAGGATTTTTCTCCTTCAGTACCTCGCCGATTCCTGTGATAGTCCCTCCGGTTCCGATTCCGGAGCAAAAACCGTCAATAGGACCTTCTGCCTGCTCCAGGATTTCCACCGCTGTCTGGTTTCTGTGGACAGCCGGGTTTGCCGGATTTTCAAACTGCTGGGGCACAAAGACCCTGGGGTCTTCCCTGGCCATTTTCAGGGCTGTATTCAGACATTCCTCTATACATTCCCCGATATTTCCGGCATCATGGATCAGGACCACTTCCGCTCCATAATGTTTCATCAGCTTTCTCCGCTCTTCACTTACCGAATCCGGCATGATAATCCTGGTCTTATAGCCCCGGACAGCTCCCACCAGAGCCAGACCGATCCCCTGGTTGCCGCTGGTGGGTTCCACAATGATAGTGTCCTCTTTTATGAGCCCTTTTTCTTCGGCGTCTTTTATCATGTTATAGGCGGTTCTGGTCTTAATAGAACCGCCTACATTCAGTCCTTCAAATTTCACAAGGATCTGGGCGCTTCCCTTCTCTGTCATCCGGTTCAGACGGATCAGAGGCGTATTTCCCATTGCTTCAAGAATATTATGATAGATCACTTTATTTCCCATACCTTTCCAAAATTCATGTTTCAGCGGGTCTCAAGATCCTGCACCCACTTATGAACAAGCTCCTGTGGGCTTTGACCTATTGACCCTGATATCATTATATTACGATACCTTTTTAGCCTCAACAAATTTTTGAAAAGATTATGCAACCGTCCGGCCATGGACTATGCACCAGGCTTTTCTACCAGCCTCACCTGGTATTTTTCCATCATCTCTCCCGGCTCAATAACTTTTCCGGTAAGAAGATCTGTGTCCCCTGTGAAGGATTCCGGAATCTTCTCCGGCTGGTCTTTGAAGTTTATGAGGAAATAAAAGCTGCTGTTTTCTCCTTTCCTGCAGGTGATTTCCAGACCTGTGGGCTCTGTGGCCAGGGAAGTTACCTTTCCTTCCTCTGCCGCCATATCCATGACCTTATAAAGTCCCTTTTCTTCCAGTCGGGTTCCCACATAATATACAGCGCCTTTTCCATAGGCGTTTCTGGTAACCGCAGGCATTCCTTTATAGAAATCTTTCTCATAAGTTCCCAGACTCTGGGCTCCTTCCAGGTGCATAAAATCACAGAGCAGTCCGCAGTCTGCCTTTGTGCCGTCGGCAAAGAGAACCTGGTTCTTCTGTTCCGGCGCCAGAGCGTCGATCTCTTCTACCCATACCCCGGCCATCTCTCTTAATGGTCCGGGATAACCTCCCAGATACACATTGTCTGACTGGCCTACCAGTCCGCTCATATAGGTGGTGATCAGGATCCCTCCCTGAGCCACATAGGCTTCCAGAGCTTCCTTCATTCCTTCCTTTACCATGTAAAGGACCGGCGCCGCAAGGATCTTATACTTGGAAAAATCGCCGTCCCAGGGAACAATGTCCACACCAATATTTCTGTCGTAAAAATATTTATAATACTGATGAATGTGATCTACATATTTGAGATCTTCTGTAGGACCGCTGGTGTATTCCAAAGACCAGAAATTATCCCAGTCAAAGATCAGTCCCACCTGTGCCTGGTTTACAGAACCCAATGTCCTGTCTCCCAGTTTCTCCAGTTCCGCTCCTAACTGACTGACCTCCCGGAACACTCTGGTATTGGTGGTTCCGGAGTGGGCGATCACCGCACCGTGGAACTTTTCACTGGCCCCTACGCTTCTGCGGAGCTGGAAGAAAAGTATGGTATCTGCTCCATGGGCCATAGTCTGATAACTCTGGGCCCGCATCTGTCCGGGACGTTTCAGGGCATTATACTTCTGCCAGTTCTGCTGGCTGGGGGTCTGCTCCATAAGCATAAAAGGCTCTCCCTTCAGGCCTCTCATCAGATCGTGGCACAAGGCTGTATAGCTCCAGGGAGCGTTGTACCGGGGATAATTGTCCCAGGATACAATATCCATTTCCTTTGCCCATTTAAAATAATCCAGCCCTTTATAGATTTCCATAAGATTAGTGGTTATAGGCGTTTCTTTGTCATACTGTCGGATAGCATCCCGTTCCATCTTATAATTTTCCAGGATACTGTCAGAGTTAAATCTCCGGTAATCAATGGAAATTCCTGCGAAAGCTGTTTTCTCTTCTCCCAGTCCCTCGCTTAAGGCATTGGGCAGGACGATTTCATCCCAGTCGTAGATAGTATGGCCCCAGAATTCCATATTCCAGGCTTCGTTCAGGGCGTCCAGAGTTTTGTATTTCTTCCGCAGCCATATCCGGAAAGCTTTTTCACAGTTTTCACAGTAGCATTCTCCGCCGTATTCATTATTTACATGCCAGCAGACGATATGAGGATTGTTTCCATAACGCCGGGCCAGTTTTCCTGCCAGCGCCCCTGCATATTTCTGATACACCAGGGAATTGGGGCAGGCATTGTGGCGCTGTCCGAATTTGTGGTGTCTGCCATAGTAATCTGTTCTGGCCGTTTCCGGATATCTGGTTACCATCCAGGCAGGCATGGCCCCTGTAGAGGTAGCCATAATGATGTCATATCCCTCCCGGCTTAGCATATCCACGATCTCATCCAGTTCTGAAAAATCATAGACCTCTTCAGAAGGCTGGAGCTTGGCCCAGGAAAAAACATTGATGGTAGCGCTGTTGATCCTGGCATCTTTAAAATATGCCATATCTTCCTTCCAGATTTCTTTCGGCCACTGATTTGGGTTGTAGTCGCCCCCATATAAAATTCTTTTAAACTTACCGCTCATGATCAGATTCTCCTTTTTTGTTCTCTCATTCTGGACTTTCATTATCCTCATCATACCAGGGATGGACAGAGGAATGTATAATATGTTAAACTAAAAAATATCATATTTTGAAACAGGTGATGATTATGCCCATTTTTTTTCGCAGCACCCCGGTAAGGCAGCCTCTTGCCTTTGATTCTATCGGAAACAACTGGCTTCAGGACCCTATACGGCGTCCCAAGGGCTATCCTCTTTTTCACTATCTCCAGACAGAATCCGGACAGGGAGAGATCCGGATCCAGGGAAAATCTTATATTTTAAATCCGGGAGAGGGCGTCCTCATTTCCCCTTTTCTGGGACATTTTTATGAAAGCACATGTCCCGACTGGCGGACCTGTTTTGCCGCCTTTACCGGTACTGTGGAAGACAGTATCAGTAAAATGATCGGAGGGCGTCCTTTTATCTTTACAGATAGTTCCCAGGGAGAACGGATCGCCGGTCTTATAGGGTCGGCAGTCCGCCAATACGAAAATCCTCCCACAGACGAAAAAGCACTGTCCATGTGCTGCTATGACCTCCTTCTGGAATTTGTAGAAGGGGGGTATACCCATGATCTGGAAAAAGAAGAATTGTATAAACGATATGTAGAACCGGTCATGAAAGAAATCGAAAGCAACTACAGCCAGGAACTTACGGTGGAAGACCTCAGCCGTCTGGTCTATATCACCCCCCAGTATCTGGCCCGGCTTTTTGAGCGTTTCCTGGGATGCTCTACCTATGAATACCTGACCTCTTTCCGGATCAATAAAGCAAAGGGCCTGCTGATCACAGACCCCCACTTAAAAATACAGGATATTGCCAGGCTGACCGGATTCTCCAGCGTCAGCCATTTTATCACTATGTTTAAACGGACTGCAGGAGTGACTCCTCTCCAGTTCCGGAAACTGAATTAAACTCTGGACTTTTTCCAGGTATAGGCCAGGGAAAGCCCCAGGTATCCCAGCCCCTGGATCAGATAGATCCATAGGATCTTTCCGCTGATCCAGGCTGCGGTTCCCATAAAGCCCAGGACCAGCAGATTTATGATAAAGGCTGTCCTGAGAGTCCAGTTCTGCCAGCCCAGACTCTGAAGACTGGATTTCCATACATTTCCATAATAATTCAGAAGCTGGATCAGCAGAGCCAGGGGCATACAGGCTGCGGCCAGGGCGATCACCTCTGTGTCCGGGGAGATCAGACGGGCAAATTCTGTTCTTCCCAAGACTAAGATCATATAAAATACTGCAAACCAGATACAGAGCAGGCCAAAGGTATATCTGCCTGCCTTGTCTGCCTGCTTTCGGTCGCCTTTCCCGGCCCATTCACTGACCAGGGAAGTATTTGCGGCGGTATAGCCGAACATGGGCATAAGGATCAGGTTTGTAAACTGAGCGATCAGATTATAGGCGGCCAGTTCTGTAACTCCCAGCCTGGCCACGATCCCGTTAAGTCCCACCACAAAAAGAATGTCTTCCATAGTTTCCTGTCCCAGAAAAGGAAGGGAAAACCGAAAGATCTGTTTCATCTTTTCCAGGCTCAGATCTTTTCGGGAGAATCTTACATAATCCTTCCCCAGAAAGGCATAAAAGCCAAGATTCACTGCAAGAGCCGTTGCCGTTCCCAGGGCAGCCCCTCTGGTTCCCATTTCCGGCAATCCCAGATGTCCGAAGATCAACCCATAATCCAGGAGGATATTGAGCAGGTTCGCTCCCAGGGATACCAGAAAAATGATCCCTGTTTTCCGGAAGATCTTAAATACCGATGAGTAGATAAATAACAGCAGATTCAAAGGAATGGTCAGGCTGAATATCTGAAGATAATTTTCCGCCTCGGTGAGGGTTTCCCCATGAATTCCAAAGCCCAGCTCCAGGACCGGACGGGAAAACAGGGCAAACCCCAGGCACAGGACCATGCCCGCCATCAGGGACAGGAGAAGAAAATTGCCAAACAGCCGGTTCAGGCTTTCCTGGTCCCCCTCTCCTCTTCTATGGGAGCCCCGGATATTAAATACTATAGAAAAAGCGCCTAAAACTCCGATCAGGCTGTTGATACAGGAGGCTACCAGTCCCACGCCCCCATAGGCATACACAGAAATGTGTCCCACAAAGGCCTGGTCCATCATGCCCATGACCGTTCCTGTTACAGTGCTTAATATCAGAGGGATAGCCGTGCTGTTGATCTCCCTGATCAGTTTTGTGTCTATATTCTGTCTCTTTGTAAGTAAATGCATTTTTATATTCCTCTTTTCCGTCTGCAACCGAAAAAGAGCTTTCCTGAAGGATCACAGATTTCCCATCAGTTTATCTTTTATAACGCAGAAAAATTCCCGGAACAGATAATTGGGCAGGAGAAAAGCATTGCTTTTGGCTCCGATCCCATAGACCTGCCAGTCTGTTTTCTTCCGGGCTATGGCCATACTCCGGTACAGGTGAAAGCCGTTGGTGACAATTCCCACCTTCAGGCGCCGTGCTATCCCTTCTGTGCCCTCTTCCCTTTCTGTTATTTCTCTCAGAAGATTCCGGGTAAATGCAATATTCTGACTGGTGCTGGCAGACCGGTCCTCCAGGATCAGCTGTTCCCGGTCCGCTCCCTGACGGAGCATTTCCTCATACATGCACCTGGCCTCAGAAATTTCCTCGTCCGGCCCCTTTCCCCCGGAAAGCACTGCCCGGGTACCGGGATTTTCCTTCAGATATTCACAGGCGCTGTCGATCCTGTACTGAAGAGACAGGCTTGGCCTTCTTCCCTTTACCTGAGCACCCAGTACCACCAGGTAGTCCAGATCCGGCTCCACGGTTAGGAACATGACAGAAACAATCACTCCCACCACCACCAGCACAGAGACCAGCAGGAGGAGGCCAAATCCCCAGCATAGGGTCTGAATCCTTTGGGGAATACTGTCTGTCAGGATCAGGATCCCCACTGTCAGCAAAACGCCTCCCAGAATCGCCCAGACTATAAAAAATTTGGAAGACCATCCTGCGTATCTGGCAATTCCCACAAAATAGCCCAGGCACATAAGGCCCAGCCAGAGGAAAATGATTTCCGGCATAACTCTCCTTTCCGAAAAAGAACCTTCTGCCCTCATCCGGCAAAAGGTTCCTTTGTTCTTTCCTATTTATTTCTGCCGCAGCAGTATTTATATTTCTTGCCGCTTCCGCATGGACATGGATCATTCCGGCCGATCTTCGGTCCTTTTACAACAGTTCCGGATTTCTTCTGCTCCTTGTACAGTTCTTTTCTCTTCTCTTCAGAGAAAATATTATTCCACTGGGGCAGTTCGTACAGCCAGTCCGCCTTTGCGTCTACCATGTTCTTGTACAGAGTCTCCAGATCATAGCCCAGATTTACTTCTGTATCTTCTTCCATCTCCTCAATAGGATTTGGAACTTTCAGGCTGTCGTTGATCCCGTCCAGGAAGCCTACCATTGTCATAACATCTACGTTATATTTTTCTGCAAGCTCT
>DXFG01000202.1 GCA_019114545.1 Candidatus Blautia pullistercoris
CTGGAAATCATAGAAATCCAGCCGTGAAAAACCGGTCTGATTACCGGTTCTTAACCTTTCTTGACAATATCAATCCCATAAGTCGTTAAAATAGGTTTGAAACATCTCCAAAGCTTTCTTTCGGCATTGAAGGCGGTATTCCCACCCATCCTTTAATTTCCAGCCGGCGCACCACCCTTTTCGCATCAAGTCTGCCATTTCTAGTAAAGTACTTCCCCATGCTTCATAAGCTTCCGTTTCTATTTTTTCATAAAGTTCTGGGAATTCCCTTGCGATGGAAATAAAAAAATTTTCATAAAGTTCCGGGAATTCCCTTGCGTCTGGAATAAAAAATTTTTCTTTGGAGACGGAAAGTTCCTTTTCATGCTTTTGAATGTATTGTTCCAAGAAAGTCTGCGGATAACTGTTTTTACAGCGATTAAACTCTTCCAACATGTCCGGCATGACGTTCAGAAACCAGGTATCGATCTCCCACAGGTCCTTTTCACAATAGCCCTTTCGTATTCGGTCCAGACAACATTTCAAGTCACTGAAAAACTGCAAGATACTGCTTATGGGTCTCCGAATCGAATAATCTGACAAATAAAATATGCTGCTAGTACGATGCATTTGTTATCCCTCCATTTTGTTCAATGCACATTGATCCATCATGCATTGCGCGTCGGCTGTCATTTCCTTTAGATCATATTTCACATAGTGCCAGGGAATCATTTACTCATTGTCGTTCTCCATAATATCGATGAACTCTTCAAAATCCATTCCTGCCGGGACTTTTGCGATTTGCATGGTAATAGAGAGCCCGTCTCCGTCATCATCTGCTTCAGTCTCTTCAGGCACAGCAGGAGGGATTAAAAGATCGTGATAGTCGTTTATGAGTTCTGCAAAATCCCACGGATCCAGAGCAATATTCTTCCCTTTTAAGAATTTGCTTATTAGGGGAAAAATCCGGTAACACTCAGACAGAGCCTCCACCGGATAATATTCGCAGTCCATCAGCCGTGGATAAAGATGGCATATCTTGTCCGGCCTGTTATCATACAGGAAAAATCCCCCGTCACAGCGCTGAGATTTTGTCTCTGCAGCGATGAAGATACCGCCGCAGAACATTCCTTCCGGCATGTTTGGATTGTAGAGAATATCTCCGGAGCGAAAGGGCAGAGGGATATTTTTCCAAGTAGAAACTCTGCCTATATAATAGAGCACACCGGAATACAGAGCCCATTTGTCTTTGGGCATATTACAGGCACACATGGATCCCGGACGCGCATCCATAAATGCAAGCCTTTGATCCGGGAGAAATCTGGCAGCCATCAGGAAATCCCCCTTGGAATTCTCTTTATAAATCGTGATATAGATGATATCTCCATCATTTTTTGGAATCGCCTGCAAAGTTGATTCCAGAGTGGGGAAGCCTTCTTCGATACTGCGATGTTCTCGCCAGAAGAGTTTTCCTTTTGGAAGAATTTGATATTCTGCATGATAAACCGCAGGTTCATCGGCTTGATAAAATGCGGCTGTCAGTTCTTTCTGCTGTGCAATATATGCTTGCAGAAAAGCGTGTGTACTGTCTTTATACGGTGTTTTTAGCCAAGCTGTACGGCTGCCAGTGGGACAATCCGGGAGAGTGTCGATAATCTCCTGCCAGGCGGTATATTTTTCTTCTAAACTGATCGTTTCGCACTGCCAGACGAGCCAGGCGGCTTCCATAGCGGTTGGCTGATAGCGGATTTGTTGTAAATGATTATGGACGGCATTGGAATTGACAAATTTTGTAAAGTCTATCATCGATGTTTCCCCTTTCTTTTTGTCTCAGACTGTGTTTTTACAGGGAATACAATATCATTTGCCGTGGCCCGATTTCGCCCCATGCGTCCTGTTATATTGATTGCACAGAAAGGAAAAAATATGAATGCAGCAAAAAGTGGGGAGACGAAGGATGAATATTTTCCGTTTTATTAATTCAAAAGATATCCGCGAGTATTTAAGAGAACTTCAGCATCAGTTTACGGTTCCTGAGGCGGCTTTTCTGATTTATATGAGCAGAACTGTTCCCTTAAAAGAAAAGTTTGATGCATGGCAGGAAATCATCAACACCATGCCGGATTGTTCTCTGGAAGAGAGGCCTAATATGAAGGCGCTCCCAAGTTTTCATCAGTTTCTGAAAGACTACATGGCACTGCAGAAGAAAATGCTGGCCGGGTTTTATCAGCAGGAGAAAGCAGTATATACGATAGAATTTTACGAAAAGGAACTGGGAAAAAAAGATTGGGTTGATTTGGGTTTATATTTTCCAGATTACCAGACAGCAGTTTCAAATTTAACAGAGAACTGGCTGGAAGACGATGTAGAAAAGATCCGAATTACAAAACATTACTTTGCTGATGGAGCGGCAAAACAGGAAAAGGAATTGTGGATTGAGACAGATCGGCAATTAAATGTCCTTTCGCTGGGGGAAAAAGACTGTCTGTCAGATTCTGAAATCGATACGGCAATTACATTTGAGGGAATGTGGTTTCCTTTTCCTACGCCGTTTCACAGAGGGGATATTCTGGTCAATCAAAGGAATCCGGAATCTCCGATTGTCCTGCAGGATATATCCGTGTGGGGACAGGAAGAACTTTTAAGAAATAGATTTTCAGAAGACGACCCATTTGTAAAAAATGCAGAAAAAAGGTTGGAACGCTGCCAGAGATATGGCGACACCTCAGACATGAATTATTGCGCATATTATCTGTCGGCTGACAGGACAGGGGAATATCATCTCTGCTCAGAAGTTTTCTGGTCCTACCTGGATCTGGAGAGATATGAGAAACCTCTGGAGGGAGAAGCAAAGATTCTGTCCGTAGCCGCCGGAGGAATTCAGCCTGACCGTCAGAAGCGGGCAGATATAGAACTTGTCTGTAATGCGGTTCGTCTCTTCATACAGGAGGAACAGTGCCGGAAGTTGAGAAAATGGATGGAAGAAATATATACCAAAGAGAGTCTGGAAGCATTGGGGATGGTAAAAAAATGTATGGGAGACAAGAGATATGAAGATGGAGAAAGAAACATTTGATGTACTTGTAAAACAGGT
>DXFG01000203.1 GCA_019114545.1 Candidatus Blautia pullistercoris
CTCCCGGTAAGCAACGGTCTGTATTTCTGAAAGAGGCAGCTTATAGTCTGACCAGTAAGATCCCCGGATCTCCAGCTGGCCATCCTGGATCAGAACTTTGACGTCTCCGGTAAAAAGCAATATCGCTGAAAACGCTATGGCAGCTATGGTGATAAGCACAATGACCGCAGTTCCTATGTTCCGGGTTATTTTTCTTTTTAATTCCTTTCCCGGGCTTTCCTCCAACAGAATCTCCTCTCCCGGTTTTATCCTGCAGCCTAGATTTGCATAGAGGAGAGTGGGGATCAGTCCGATAAAAACGCCTCCCATGGTCAGCGCCAGATACCAGTCCGGTATATTCTCTCCCATGATCTCTGCCCCCAGGACCAGGACTGTGATCAGGGCCAGATAAGTTCCTGTGGTCCTGCACAGTTTTTTCTCATTATATTTTCTTTTCTCTTTTTCTGAGGCTGTATTATATCCTGCTATAAGGAAAGCTCCCTTTCCCATCAGTAGCGCCAATGAGATTCCTCCGCCAATGAGGATCGTCAACAGGATCACTATCCTTTCCATCATTTGCTCCGCACCTCCTCTGTCTTCCTTTTCTTCTCCTTCATAGCCGGCCATATGGCCTGTCAGATTTTTTTCTCCGGGTATTTTATCCGGTCATCTTTTTTCACTGCATTAGGGATAAGGATCACTGCCTGAAACTGTTTTTCATCATCTGTAATAGTACAAGTGCCCTCATATGGTTTTAAGGCTTCCCTTATATTCTCCAGCCCCAGACCCTGATGGCCTTCTCCCTTTGCAGGGTGTATGGACTTGGAATTTACCACCTGGATCATGAGAAACTCTTTCTCTCTTTTTGCCAGGACCTTCAGATATTTTTCTCCCTCTTCCTTCCCTATCGCCTCAATGGCGTTGTCCAGAAGATTTGCAAAGATCGTTGTAATGTCAATCTCCCGTATCCTGTCCAGACAGTTTTCCTCAATATCCAGCTCAAGTCTGGCATCCCGGAGATTTTCATGGCAGAGTTTTTCATTCAGGATAATATTCAGCATCCGGTTCTCCGTATACCAGGTGTGATTGTTCTGATTCAAAAGATGAAAAACTTCTTCTTTATATTTTTCTGCCTCTTCTATCTGACCTTCCTCATAAAGCTTTCCCAGTGCCTGGATATGATTCTTCACATCGTGAACGATCTTCCTGGACTGGCGGTAGCTCTCTTCCAGCTTCTGATAATGCTGGTACACCAGCACTTCCTTCTGCCGGTAAAGCCTGGATTTTTTTTCTGCCTCATTACTCCGGGCTGCTGTAATGTAAAAATATACCACAAATATATTCAGGAACAGAAGGAGTAGCACATTTACCAGTACCAGCAGATAGCCGTTCCAGCTTGCATAGTAATCACTTAAAGTCAAAAAAGAGATCATCATCGCCAGAGAGATCAGCGGCATGACCAGACAGATAAAAAGCTGGCCTTTGCTCAGATGGCCCCTCCTGCCCCGTTTCAGGATACTGCTGAGGAACCAGGCCCAGCCCCCCTGAACTGCCCACCGGATGACTCCTGCGATCAGCTGGGCATTTCCATAGGGGTTCAAAGTAGTATGAAATCCGGAAAAGTTCAGCATATATCTGGTATAGATCTCATAAAGCAGTACCCGGGACAGGGCCCAGACCAGGACGATCCCTGCCAGATACAGCAGACCGCTGAAAGCATAGTATCCTTTAGAACGGACCGGTTTCTTCCTGATACGGAATATAAAACAGACAGAAACTCCGAAAATAATCAGGATGTCCGGAATCCACAAATTATACAAAACGCACCTCCCCCTTCTTTTCTCTTTTCCTTTGGCAGGTCAGGCGGCCTTCCTCAAAAAGAACTCCCGTTTTTTTCTGTCAGAAATCTTCCCAGGCATTCTTTAAAGGTAACTGCCTGTTTCTGGGACAGCGGAAGGATCTCCCCGCTCATCATGTAAATATCGTAGCCTTTGATATTCCGTATCTGATCCAGGTTTACCACAAAGCTTTTATGGGGAGAAGCAAATCCATAGTCCTTCATTCTTTCCCGCAGATCACCGATCTTTCCCCGCATTTCATAGCAGCCCTTTTCTGCCGCCAGCTTGATCTGTCTTCCCCGGATCTCAAAATAGTAAATATCTGCTGTATGGAGCCTGGTCCTTCCCTGGGAAGTCTCAAACTCCAGAACAGGACTGGGCTTCTGCTCCTCCTCCCGGTAAGCCAGGGCATCTGCCACCTGCTTGAGCACACTGGTCTTCTTCACCGGTTTGAGCAGATAGCCGAAAGCATGGACGGAGAAAGCTTTCCCTGCATATTCACTGTAGGCAGTCACATATACGATCTTTACTTTTTTATCCTTCAGCCGGATCTTTCTGGCGGTCTCTATGCCGTCTATCCCTTCCATATCAATATCCAGAAACAGAAGATCGTACTGTTCTGTTGACCGGAGAAATTCTTCGCCGCTGAAATATACGTCTGTTTTCTCTATGGGTTCCGGGCACTCTTCAAGGATTTCCAGAAGGGCCTCCGAAGCTTTTTTCTCATCATCACAAATTGCTATCTTCATTTTCTGTTTCTTTCCTTTGTTTTCTTTATTATAATTGAAAATATTCTCATAACACAAGAAATCTTCCCTCAAATACAGAAAAGACTGCACAACATACAATGCAGTCTTTCCTCTTTTTTTACATCTGTTTTCTCACTACTGCGTATTCATCCTGATTCCGGTAATAGGGACACTGATAGTACCGGTCCGACAAAATCCTCACATAGTCGTCCTCGTCCATATTCATGTCGCACAGATAGGCTTCGTATTCCTCATCATAGACATAGAAGGTGCAGGTCTCACAGCTTCCTCGTTCTTTTCCCTTTTTCATGGGCCTCATTCCTCCCTGCTCTTTTTCTCCGGCTCTGTCTGCAGGAGCCCGTTTCGGACTTCCTGCTTTTAGAGCTCCTCTTCAATATTTTCCAGCTCTTCCAGGATCTCTCTCTGCTCCTGGTCGAAAAGGAGTTTTTTGTTATATTTATAATAGCTGTCGCAGCCATTCTCACTGATAAATTCCATACTGTAGGGGTTGGTGTTCAGTTCTGTGACAAAGACTACCAGCTCCTGTCCTTCCGCAAAAGCCAGTTCCAGGAAGTCAAAGGTATTCTGGAGCTTTTCTCCGGTGTCTTTTATCAATTCCTCACGTTCCCCGGCCTGGTCCTGGAAGGCTTCTTTAACTTTCTGGAAGATTTCTTCTTTTCCTTCTCCCCGGGCCTCTCCTTCTTTTGCCAGATCCCGGTAAATTCCCAGAAGTTTCAGGATCTCCTGTTTCAGATGTTCTTCCTCCCGTGTAAGAAGGTCTGCCTTCTTCTTTTCTTCCAGATCCTTTTCTCTCATAAAGATCCGGTCCTCTAAAGCCTGCCAGGGATGTTCTGCAGATTCCAGAGCCTTTTTCCATTCTTTCAGGACTTCAAAGAGTTCTGTGACCAGAAGGTCTTTTTCATGATAAGCTCTGCACCTTTCTCCCAGTTTTCCCATAAACAGTCCCACTACTGCAAACCGCTCGTCCATAGAAGCCAGCCGGAGCTTTTCCACGGCAAATTTTTCAAAATGTCCCGCCAGGACCTGATCCACCTGGTAATCTGTCTGATATTTTTCAAACAGCTCCAGATAATTGGCAAAATCCTTTGCCCCCTTCCAATGCTGGATATACTGGCAGACTACCTCCCGGTCCGGCCTTTTTCCCAGCTTTTCATATACATACAGAAGCTGGGAAAGTTCCTCCCATCCTCTGGGGGTAGCAAACATTCTCCCGTCAATACTGGTTTCCATACGGTAAAAGTTTTCTCTCCGGATATCCAGATAGGAAAGCACCGCCGGGTGGATCCCTGCCTCATAGGCATATTCTTTCCAGACTCCGAAGTCTTCCCCCACATCGATCTTCTTTACCCGGTCCAGAGTCACCACGTCAAAGTCCCGGACAGATTTATTGTACTCTGGAGGATTTCCCGCAGCTACAATGATCCAGCCGGAAGGCACCTGCTGGTTTCCGAAGGTCTTGCACTGGAGGAACTGGAGCATGGCAGGAGCCAGAGTCTCCGAAACACAGTTGATCTCATCGATAAACAGGATTCCCTCCCGGATTCCCGTAGCTTCCATTTTGTC
>DXFG01000204.1 GCA_019114545.1 Candidatus Blautia pullistercoris
ATGAGATTATCGATGATCTCCTGAAGATCGCCGTTTAAAACAGAATCCAGTTTATGAAGAGTCAGCTTGATCCTGTGGTCTGTCACACGTCCCTGGGGGAAATTATAAGTCCGGATCTTTTCAGACCGGTCTCCGGTTCCTACCTGGCTTCTTCTGGCCTCTGCTTCTTCATCATGGCGCTTCTGCAGCTCCATGTCATACAGACGGGAACGAAGGATCTTCAACGCTTTATCCTTATTTTTAAGCTGAGATTTTTCGTCCTGACAGGAAATTACAATTCCTGTAGGGATATGGGTAAGACGTACCGCAGAGTCCGTGGTATTTACACACTGTCCTCCGTTTCCGGAAGCACGGAAAACATCAAACTTACAGTCATTCAGATCCAGATGGAAATCAATCTCTTCAGCTTCCGGCATGATGGCTACCGTAATAGTAGAGGTATGAATACGACCGCCGCTTTCTGTTTCCGGCACCCTCTGGACACGATGGACGCCGCTTTCATACTTCAGTTTTGAATAGGCTCCCTGTCCGTAGATCATAAAGGTGACTTCCTTGAAGCCTCCAATACCGTTTTCATTTAACGTAAGGAGCTCTGTCTTCCAACGCTGGGATTCTGCATATTTTACATACATCCTGTAGATTTCCGCTGCAAACAGGGCAGCCTCATCTCCGCCGGCGCCTGCCCGGATCTCCACAATAACGTTTTTCTCATCATTAGGGTCTTTTGGAAGAAGAAGGATCTTCAGCTCATGTTCCAGCTCCTCGATCCGTTTTTTGGCTTCAGCCAGCTCTTCTTTTAACATTTCCCGCATCTCTTCATCAGACTCTTCTTCCAGCATGGCAAGGCTGTCCTCTACGGTCTGCTTACAGTCTTTATACTCCTTATAGGCTGCCGCAATAGGCTGAAGCTCGCTCTGCTCTTTCATTAATCTCTGGAACCTCGCTGTGTCATTGGCCACAGTAGGCTCATTCAGTTCATTTAATATTTCTTCAAGGCGTACTAAAATGTCATCTAATTTATCAAACATATCTTTCCTCCTGATTTTTTCTTCCTGTTACTACTCTGTCCAGACCTGCCAGGTCTTTGACCACCTGCACCTGTCTGTATCCCTGTTCTTTCATGAGCGAAGATACTGCCTCTCCCTGGTCATAGCCGATTTCAAAGGCCAGCAGTCCCTGCGGCTTCAGATAAGCTCCCGCCTGGGCAATGATCTTCCGGTAAAAATAAAGGCCGTCTTCATGGCCATCCAGGGCCATATAAGGCTCATAAAGCCGCACCTCCTCCATCAGCCCCTGGATCACATCTGTCCGGATATAGGGAGGATTGGAGACAATGGCATGATACTGTCCCTGGATCTTCTCAAAGAGATCGCTGTGGATCCACCTGGCTTTTATTCCCAGTTCTCTGCCGTTTCGTTCTGCTACTGCCAGAGCCTTTTCTGACAGGTCTGTCCCGGTTCCTCTGGCCTCCTTCCGGTTTTCCAGGATACTCAGCAGAATACAGCCGCTTCCCGTACACAGATCCAGGATCTCTATTTCCTGATCCACTGGAAGTTTTTCAAGGACCTGTTCCACCAGGATCTCTGTGTCCGGCCTTGGCGCCAGCACATTTTCATCCACATAAAATTTCATCCCATAAAAGTAAGCCTCATGGGTAAGCTGCTGGAGAGGTATATGTTCCCCTCTTTTCCTGATCAGTGCAATATATTGTTTTTCTTCATCTTCTCCCGGCTGTTCCTCCTCATGAAGGAAATACCAGGTTCTGGAGATCTGGCACACATATTCCATGAGAAGCCAGGCGTCCAGCTGGAAATTCTCTATCTCCTGTTCCTGCAGCCTGCTTTTTCCAAACTCCAGCAATTGTCTGTAAGTCTTCATCATCAGGGCTCCTCCGGGATCTCTGTATCCGGGAAGTTCTCCCTGAGATATTCTTTCCAGTCAAAAACAGCCTCCACAGCAGCAATCGCAACTTCCGTCATATCCGGCGTAGGTTCCTTGGTGGTCAGCTTCTGAAGAGCCAGTCCCGGCTTAGACAGAAAAGCCACTGCCGGATTGTCACTGTTTCCTGCCAGGCGGATAAATTCGTAGGAAATCCCTGCAATAGCCGGCACCAGCAGAATACGGATCACCACCCGCAGCCACATAGTCCTTACCGGAACCACTGCGAAAAATCCAATAAAAAAGATAATACTTACGATAATCACAAAAAACAGAAAACTGGTTCCGCATCTCTTATGGAATCTGGAACTTTTCATCACATTTTCTACGGTCAGAGGCAGTCCGTGTTCCACGCAGTTGATGCATTTATGCTCTGCACCGTGATACATAAACACCCTCTGTATATCTTCCATTTTGGAAATAAGGACCATGTAAAGGAGAAACAGCAGGATCCTCACAATAGCCTCTGCAATAGTCACCAGAGTCTCCGTAGCCCCTACACGGTGAAGGAGGCTGGCGATCAGGTATGGCAGCACCATAAACAGAGCCACGGAAAACACCACGGAAAAGCAGACGGTAAGGGTCATCAGGACCTTATCCTCTTTCTCCTTTTTGGCCTCTTCCCTCTCCTTTTCTTCTCCCTGAAGTTCCTTCCGCTTCCGGTAATCCTCTTCCTCTTCAAAAAAGGTGGCGGAATACATGAGACATTTCGTTCCTACCACCAACGAATCTATAAAATTAAATACTCCTCTTATAATGGGAAGATTTAAGATTTTCTTATTCTTTATAATGCTCTTATAATCTTCCACTTTAATCTCAATCTCTTTGTCCGGCTTGCGCACAGCCACAGAATAAACATCTCCATGGCGCATCATAATGCCTTCCATTACCGCCTGTCCGCCGATATTCGATGATTTCATTCTTTCCTCCAAACGCAATAAGAGGCTGAAGTCCGAAAACCTCAACCTCTT
>DXFG01000205.1 GCA_019114545.1 Candidatus Blautia pullistercoris
AGCGACCAGTATGGAACGGATTATCCCGACTTTGTTACCTTTGAAATGATCCCTGAAGCTCTGGAAGACGGCTATGTGCCTCTTCAGGTATTTGTACCTATTATGGAATCTATTGCAGCAGGTACGGGAAACCAGCCGGTGTTCCTGAGTCTTGACTGGAGTACCATTGAAAAAACATCAGAAGACGATCCGGATTTTGATAATGATGGGGACAGCGGCGATGAGAACAATAACGGAGATGGTAATAACAACGGAGATAATAACAACAGCGGGACTACCACTCCAACCGGAAGTTCCGGTCTGGGAAGCGGTTCCGGTTTAACCGGAGGTTCCAGCCTGACCGGCGGCTCTTCTCTTACCGGAGGTTCCTCCCTGGGAAGCTCTTCTTTAGGCAGTTCTTCCCTGGGAAGCGGTTCCTCTCTGAAAAGCGGCCTTTCCACTGCTTCCGGAGCCAAGACCGGAGATGAGACCAACTTTGCATATGTATGGTTTCTCCTTCTGGCAGGAGGGGTGATGGCAGCCTGTGCTGTCAGGATAAGATATAATCGCAGAAAATAATACAGCATACCCGGAATTTACGGAGATATTTCAAAAGTCAGATGTGGCTGGAGAGATATCTCCATTTTTTTCAGTCGGCTCATGCTCGGCCAATTTTAACCGGTTGGCTTTATAATTTTCCATGTCCTTTTCTAAACAGCGGAGCTGATTCTCTGAAGAGAGAGGATCAGCTGCAGCTTTAAAAGGGATACTTATCAGTTTTTATTGCTGTAGTCCGCTATAAGTGGTATTATGGAGAAACGAAAGATATCGGACCAAATCTTAATGTAAACCAGGTTTATCTGGAAAGTTTTACGAATAAATGTTATACCTTCAATCTGAGTATAAAGTACAGGGGGGAAAGACATGGATTACAGAATATTAGTTGTGGAAGATGAGCCGGACATCAATAACCTTCTGGCCAGGATACTGAGAGAAGAAGACTATAAGGTTTCACAGGCTTTTTCCGGAACAGAGGCCAAAATGGCGACGGAAAGGGAAATGCCGGACCTTATCCTGCTGGATCTTATGCTGCCGGGAATGTCCGGAGAAGAATTGCTCCAAGACCTGAGAGAGAACCGGAAATCTCATATTCCGGTGATTGTAATCTCCGCAAAAGGGCTGCTGGAGGATAAAGTCTTTCTGCTGAAAATGGGGGCGGATGATTATATCACAAAACCCTTTGAGCCGGAGGAGGTGGCCGCCCGTGTCCAGGCAAATTTAAGACGGTGGGGAAAAGCACCGGAGACAGAAAAGCCTTTAACCTATAAAAATCTGAAGCTTTCTCCCAGCGCCAGGAAAGTGACCCTCAGGGGAAAAGAACTGGCACTTACAGGCCATGAGTTCGACATCCTGTATCTCCTCATGAAGAATCCGGAAAAGGTGTATTCAAGAGAGCTGCTCTATGAACAGGTATGGCATGGAGGGTATTATGGTGAAAATAATACAGTAAACGTCCATGTAAGTAACATAAGGAAAAAAATAAAGGAAGAAGATCCCGGTGAAGAGTATATCCAGACGGTATATGGTATCGGTTTTAAACTTCCCCAGGCATAAATGATTTCTCATCTTTATAACTTCTTTAAAAGTTCTTTATGACTTATTAAAAGGGAAAAAGGTACAATACGTTTGTCAGATGGAGAACTCCCGACTGACAGACGTATTTTTGTATAGGAGGAAATAAGATGAATGGGTATGTTATGGAAACAAGACAGGTTACGAAAACCTACGGTTCCTTCCTGGCGCTGGACCATGTAAATATCCATGTGAGAAAGGGCTGTATCTACGGCCTTGTGGGAGATAACGGAGCAGGAAAGAGCACACTTTTGAAGCTTCTGGCAGGCCAGAGCTTTCCAACCAAAGGAGAGATAGAAATACTGGGAAAACATGGGCTAAAAGACCTGGAAAATGTCCGGAAACAGATGGGGTGTATGATCGAACAGCCGGGATTTTTTCCCAATATGACCGTGGAGCAGACTTTAAAATATTACTGTATCCAGAAAGGGATACCGGATACAGGACGGATCGTGGAAATGATGAAAATGACGGGAATTTATGAAAAGAGGAAGAGCAAATGCGGCACACTTTCTCTGGGGCAGAAGCAAAGGCTAGGGCTGGGGATCGCTATGCTGGGAGAACCGCAAATCCTGATCTTAGACGAGCCGATCAACGGTCTGGATCCCAGCGGGATCATAGAATTCCGGAATCTTCTCAGAAGGTTGAATGAAGAGAAAAAGATCACAATTTTGCTCTCCAGCCATATTCTGGCGGAACTGCAGCAGATCGCAGACGTCTATGGATTTTTAAGCAGAGGCGTCCTTCTGGAAGAAATCAGTACAGAGGAACTCAGGGAGAGATGCGCCGACTGTATTGAACTTTCTCTTTCGGATACAGCCGGTTACTGTGTTTACCTGGAAAAGGCCTTTCCGGAAGAAAACTATAAGGTTTTACCCCAGGACAAAGTGAGGATTTATGCTCCAAAAAGACAGGGAGAGGCCTACAGCCGGCTGGCCGCTGAACATGATATTGCTATCAAAAGTATGCAGACCTTACAGTCTTCTCTGGAAGATTATTATATGAAGCTGAAAGAAAGAGGTGCAGGAAAATGATGAATTATACCAAAAGTGAGTTTTACCGGGTTTTTATTACAAAGGAAATTTATATTGCGGCAGCCTTGATGACAGGAATTGTGCTGCTTCTGAATGGGGCTTTACACTTTTTCGGGGGATCTTATGCAAACACTTCTTTCTCCTACTCTAATCTGGTGGCAAGTCCTATGGCCTTTGCTGTTATGGGAATGATCATTCCTTTCCTTTTCTATGAAGGGGGCAAAAGAAACGGTAATCTGAAAAATACTGTTGCCGGAGGAATTTCCAGGGTGAAAATATTTGCGGGAGAATGTGTGGTAAGCCTGGCAGTATCTACCCTTCTTATGGCGACCACCATGGGCGTATGGGTGTTCAGCGCCAATCTGCTCCTTGAAAAAGCCGGGCCTGTGGATTGGAAGGATTTTCTGGGAGAAGGGGCTGCTATGTACCTTATCGCTGGGGCCTGCCTTATATCCGGTATCCTTTTCCTGGAAATTTTCGATAAAAATATTACAGGAATACTGGTCTGGGCGGCCTTGTGGTTCCTTCTCCCGGAAGCCTTTATGTATCTGGCCGTCCGTTTCCCGGTTCTTTACCAGCCGGCTATGTGGCTTCCCAATAATTTTCTGGCGGTAAATGCTTCCCATGTAAATACCCGGGAGTGTATCACTGCCTGGGATACCATGGATGGAGTTATCCGCTGTGTCCTTTCCGGGCTGGCTGGATGTATCATCTTTGGTATTTCCGGCACCGTGCTACTGAAAAGAAGGGATCTGTAAGGAATAAAACTTAAAGAAAAAATTCTCAAGGAGGAAAGGTTTATGCTGTGCAGGGTCTTACTGTTTTTAGCTCTTATCATAGGAGGATTCTTTGCTTTTCGCTATTTTTCTCTTCTCTATGCAATGAAAAAAACAGAGGAGGAAATCCGGGAGATACAGC
>DXFG01000206.1 GCA_019114545.1 Candidatus Blautia pullistercoris
ATCTTCGGTACGTTGATCTTCGGAGTATCGACCTTCGGCTCATTTTCTCTCAGATATTTAGCTGTCTTGCCGGCGATTCTTCGGTTCTGGCTGTCTGACAGTTCTCCCCTGGCGGAAGCATCAAGAATTCCCTGTAAAGCCTCCTTATAATATTTCACCTGCCGCTCCTTACAGAAATTGATAAACTCTTCAGCAGAAGCTGTAAATCCACCTGTAAAAGCCTGATCAATGGCATCCATCCTTTTCACCATATCTCCGAAGATACCTTTCACTCTGTCAGATAAGCTGTCAAAAGTTTTCTGATATTTCTCCTTTTCCAGGGTATCCAGCATACCGGTCCAGACCGGATAATTTCTGGTATCTGGATTGGCGCCATTGTTTCTGCTTAAGACAATGTCCCCGATAAAATTCGCATGCAGCGCTTTTCTTTTTTCCATGATTCTGTCTTTCATGGTGCCGAACTCTTTACAGATATCCTCCTCAAAGGTTTTTTGCACCTCCGGAAGAAGTGTTTTGTACATTCGGATTTCTAAGGCGTCTCTCCATTCCTTCATCAGTTTTGCCTGGGTTGCACTCAGTTTTGCAATCTCCGCTTTCGTATCGTTATCCAGTTTTTTAACAAGCTCCACCCCTGCGCTGGCTCCACCTCTGTGAAACTGCGAAAGGATACGGAACCTGGAGTTTCTCATCATTACGGCAGTTTTTACCGCCTGATACAGATAGATCAAAAGCTGAAGAGCTTCCATGATTTCCGCCTTTGGCAGATAGTCCAGAATATAGGCGGCAAATTCCTCAAATCTGGAATATCCCATATTCTTATCCAGCATCTTTTTTATATATTCTTCCTGGGAGGCCCCTGTCATTTCCAGCAGTTCCTTTACCCCTTCCAGGTTTCTCCTTGCAAAAGCCGAGCGGGACAGGGGGATTTCCGGATTCTTTTCAAAAAGCCTTTGCTCTGCCAGCAGGGCCGCAATTCCATATGTCTTTTCAATCTCTAACTGATACTTCTTATAGACCTGGTTCAGCTTATTCATATAAGCATTTTTAAACCCGCAAAGGTCGATCTTATTCACCACAGGGATCAGCCGCTCTTCCAGATTTTTTATTTTTTTCATCTCATAAGAGGTCAGGATGGGATTCAGGGGATCGATATGCTCCTTTTTCATTTCCGGTTCCAGGATCAGCAGGGTGGAGTCTGTCTTATTCAGCTCTTCCAGTGTAATACTTTCATGGGATTTATATCCGGAGGAGGCTGCTACATCCGCTCCCAGTCCCGGCAGGTCTGTGATCTCCAGGCCGTTTTTCAAAACCGGATTGTTCCACTCCAGGATCACCTTGTATTCTTTCACCGACCTGGGGATCCCTATCTTTTCCAGGAGCAGTTTTCTTTCCCCGATGATTTCTTTAATTGTATCATCCAGCAGCTCCGGGTTTTGATTCTGGTCCACATAGAGAGAAAGCAGCACCAGAACAAGAACCGCCCTGTGCATGAGATTTCCATACTCCAGGCTCAGTTCTTCTGCAGCCAGAGTGCAGGGATTTCCTTCCTCATCCGGGCTCATATCTGCATCGGTAAAATAGATCAGGTGATCCAGGGAATATTTCTTATGGCATTTACAGGTATATCTCTTCAGGTCCTCAAACAAAGCTCTGGACATTTTTTCCAGATGCATATTGTAGATTTTTCCATAAGCATCTTCCGCCTTCACCGCCAGCTTTTCTCCATACCGGATATAGGTTACAGAACAGGTGGTTACCACTGCTGCGCTGGGCATCAGAGGATACCCTAGAAGGGTATTCAGCAGGGTAGTTTTTCCTGAACTCTGGACCCCTACCACTCCGATATTATACCGGAAGTTTTTCAGTTTCTCAGCTCTCCCCCTGGCCAGTTCCATCCACTCTTTTCCCAAAACCTCTATGTCGTTTTCTTTTTTTCTCACGTCTTCGTAGAGATTCAGCGCCGCTGTTCTCAGATTTTCCGCCTTTTCCGCCAGGCTTTCCCTTTTGTTTTCTTTCATAATGGTTCTCCTTGCATTGTATCTTTTTATGTATTTTTCAGACCGTTCTTCTTTCCAGCCAGCCCTCTATTTTTTTTATTGCCTGAAACTGTTCCAGGAACTGCTCCATTCTTTCTTCCGTATACATTTTTCCGGAAAGAGGAAGTCCGTACCTGTCCCACATAACAAAACTTTCCTTCTCCTTTTCCCTTTTCTGCTGTTCTCGGCGGCTGCGTATTTCTTCAAAGAAAATACTGCTGACCACAAATCTCCGGAAGTCTCTGGATATCTCCCAGCCCGCCTCTTTCATATTTATAACTGCCCTTTTCAGGATCTGATCCCCGTGATAAAATTTGTAGACCTGATCTTTTTCACAGTCTAAAAATAATAAAATCCCCCACAGACTGTCTGTCTTTACCGGCGGCAGCCAAAAGTCTCTTTCCTCTCTTCCCAGCAGGAGATATCTTCCTGCCTCCCCGGCTTTTTCCATCAGGCTTTCCCCTGGCACTGCTTCAAAGGTCCAGTCCTTTATCCGGCTTCCGAGAAGCCTGGTCAACTGCTCTGCCCCTTCCTTTCTGCTCTTACAGATTACCAGACATTTCTTCCGATCTTTCTTTAAAAGAGCATCCAGCCTTTCTTTCACAGAAGGGCCGTTCTTCGTTTCCGGGAGAATGTCTGCGGAAACTCTTCCGTTAATCTGCTTCCACTTGGCCACTATGGGACCGAATACAGGAGGAACATCTAAGATCACTATGATCCAGTGCCTGATATCCCGGCTTTTTTCCATAAATTCCACCTGGTATTTTTTCGGTCCTCCGTGGAAGCTTCTGGAAGACATCAGGACAGCCCAGGGGATCTCAGCCCCTGTGTGCACCGGTCTCTCCCAGTCTACAGCCAGATACTCTCCTTTAACAAAACCTATATATTCTGCCGCCTCTGCAGCGCTCATTTCTTCCTTATCATAAAATATAAGCATAGATTTTCCTCTCAGTTTACCGGTTTCTGGTCTAAAGCTGCTGTTTTCACTTCATCCAGCCATTCCTCCAGTTTTTCTCTTACCCTTGCTTCCTCTTTCCCGCAGATATCCTCAAGTTCCTCTGTCAGGATTTCATATTCTTCCAGAGTCACCTCTACTTTCTTCTTTTGCCCTTCTGCTTTTTCCGAGATCACCCGCAGGCTTATTCTATACACATGATATCCTGTAATCGCACCTACGACTCCCCCGGCGGCCATGCCAGGCAGAGAAAAAGGCTGCCCTCCTATCATGCCCCCCAGAGCGCCTCCCAGCACTGCTCCGGCAAGAGAAGCTGCCAGATAAGGAACAATCTCTTCGTCTTTCTCCACCTCTATCAGGTTGCTTTCCTTATTTTTCTTCTCGGCAATCATTTCCTGGATCCTGTCCATTTCCTCTTTGGTCAGCGCCTTATACTCCGGCGTTGTATGCTTTAGTCTTGCATACACCATCATCCACTGGAGGTCTGTGCTTCCTTCCGGCAGGCCTCCGGCGCAAAATGCATTTTTGTAAGTCTTCTGAACATTGGAAGTAAATTCCCACAAATACCGGACTACCTCCTGCTGCTCGGTCATCCCGAAATTTTCTCCCGCTCTGTCCGCCTCTCCTTTTTTTACCTTCTCCTTAATCTGTCGAAAAATCTCCTCAAGCTCCTGCCCCAGGGTCTTTC
>DXFG01000207.1 GCA_019114545.1 Candidatus Blautia pullistercoris
ACCGGAGTGATCTGGGCCAGTTTTTCCGCAAGAGCCACATATCCCTCATGGGTTACAATATTGAACATTCCGTGAAAATAGCGCTCTGCCTGTTCTTTTACCCCCTCAATGATCTCCGGCTGTGAGTATCCGATGTTCAGTACACCTACTCCTCCTACCCAGTCGAGAAATTTATTGCCATCTACATCTTCTACCATTGCACCCTCGCCTCGCTGGATGACTACCGGATATACACAGCCGATTGCTGACGGCACAACATTTTTTCTTCTTTCAATTACCGCCTTTGCTTTTGGTCCCGGAAGTGTCTCTGTTATAATCTCAGGTAAATCTGTTCTAAGCATGATCTCATCCTCCTGTCACTGTATTCTTCTTAAATTTTTTCTGTAAAACGAAAGAACGGGAAAGGCTTAAAAAGCACTTCCTCGTTCTTTTGTCTATAAGTATCGCACATCTGTATATTGTTTCCAACAGCCTGAGTGCACGAATTTTATTTCTATCTTTGTGCTATCAGCACAAAGATCATTGACTTACAGGTCTTTTTCGTGGTATTCTGACAGCAACACTATGGGGAGGTTTCCTATGTCATTATTACTGAAAGATATCTATTCTGAAACCAAAAACAGATTCCGCCTGGAGCTTGTCTGCGGGGCCCGCGGCCTGAACCGTCTTATAAATTGGGTCTATGTGGCGGAAGATATTGCCACCACAGACTTTCTCTATGGCAATGAATTGATCATCACTACCGGAATGGGAAAACAATCTTCTTCCGGCTGGCTCTATGATTTTGTGGCTGAACTGTTTCAGCAGGGCACCTGCGGCCTTATCCTGAACACGGGAATGTATCTCTCCGAAGACGATATCACTCCGGAAATCCGGAACTTCTGCGAAGAACACTCCTATCCTCTCTTTACCATGCCCTGGGAGATCCATATCTACGATATCACCCGGAGCTACTACAACCGGATCTTCCGGGATACCCAGTCCGCTGACGCCGTCACAGAAGCGGTTCTGGATCTGATCAGCGGTTCCGATCCGGAACATGCCATCAGCGTCCTTTTGCGCAGAGGATTCTCTCCGGAGCAAGGTTATCTGGCGTACTGTATAAATAGGAAAGGTCCGGAACAGGAAAGAGCAAAACTTGAAAATACTGTAAGGCTGGAGCTGAAAGTCCATTTTCCCGGCAGCCATATGTGCCATTTCAGGGAAGATATCCTTGTTCTTCTCCCCTGTACAGATAATGCAGAACTGAATTCTTCAGGAACAGGAGCTTCTGCAGGACTGAAAAATGCAGTGCGGGATCTTGCCAGCCGCATCAGCCGCTCCTTTCCCCGCTGGGACATCCGCTCCGGGCTGGGTTCTGTATCAGAACTCAAAGAATTTCCCCGGAGTTTCAGGCAGGCCCGGTCTGCTCTGGCCTCCTCTTTTTCCTCCGGGGAAATTTTCTGCGCTTTTGACGATCTGGGATTTTATAAGATTCTTTTCTCTGTCAGCGACCGGAATGTTCTGAACGACTACTGGAGAGAAAAACTGGAACCGGTCATCACATATGATAAAATACATAAAAGCTGCTGTCTGGAAACTCTATATCAATATCTGATCTGCAGCGGAAGTATCCAAAAGATCGCCGAAGCCATGTACTGCCACAGGAACACTGTCAACTACCGTGTCCGGATCCTCCGTGAAACACTGGGGCTGCATCTGGATAATGTCCAGGATCGTTTTGAACTGCTGGCAGCCTTTTACGTCAGATCATTCTGTGATCCAGGTCCTGAAAGCGGCTATTTGTTATTCTGACACAGGTTCCTTGCAGCTCCGGTTTCAGCGGTCCGTAGAAATACGCCCACTGCCTCCTGTATATATTCTGCAGCTGCTGCCTTATCGATCACTTTGCAGGCTCCACCTTGGGACTGGTGGGGGGATGAAATAGATTTTCTTGCATGAAACAGTTTTTTCTATTAGACTGATTTATGATAAACATTTCCAGATACAATCTACAGGAGTATTGAAACATGAATCTGAATTTTGAATACTACAAAGTTTTTTATTATGTCTGCAAGTGCGGAAGTCTCACCGGCGCTGCCAATGTGCTTATGACCAGCCAGCCGGCAGTGACCCGCACCATCCACAATCTGGAAAGCGCCATTGGCTGCCGTCTCTTTATCCGCAGCAAAAACGGCGTGGAACTGACGCCGGAAGGCCGGACCTTCTACAAATATATTTCTGCCGCCTGCGCCCAGATCTTTAAAGGAGAAAATGAGCTGGCCGGCATGATCAGCCTGGACAATGGAACCGTCTGTATCAGCGCTACCGAAACAGCCCTGCACTGCTGCCTGTTCAAAGCAATGGAGGAATTTAACCGGTACTATCCAAACGTACAGTTTAAACTGTTAAACAACAGCACGGTTAATTCTATCCAGGCCCTGAAATCCGGCCGGGTGGATATGGCAGTGGTCTCCTCTGTGCCTTTGCAAAGGGAAAGCCATCTGCAGATAAAGTCTCTCCGGAAATATCATGATATCCTCATCGGCGGAAACAAATTTCAACATTTAAAAGGAAAGAAGACCAGCCTGGAGGAGTTAAAAGACTATCCCTGGATCGGTCTCACCTCAGGATCCATCACCAGGACCTCCCTTGACCGGTATTTTAATGAACTGGGGCTTCCCTTTAATCCGGATATAGAACTTGCGACTACCGACATGATCCTTCCAGTAGTACGGCATAACCTGGGGATCGGCTTTATCCCCTCAGAATTTGCCGCGGAAGATATCCGCAGAGGAACTGTATTTGAGATCAATATTGAAGAACGGCTCCCTGAACGGGATATTCTTCTGGTATACGACACGGAATATCCCCAGAGTATTGCCGCCAAGACCTTTCAGAAATACCTGATCTCCGCAGAATATCCCGACTAAGGGATATTCTGCTTTCTTTTTTCTATATTCATATCAAAAACTTATGGATACGATATAAAATGATTATTTTACCGCCAGCTTCTTTCATGATAAAATATTTATGGTTAAAAAATTAACGAGTATTTTACAGAAAGAAGGTACCTTATGCAAGAAACAACATGTCTTGAGAAACAGCCTCTTTGTCAGGAAATGCTGGAAAAAATGAACGCTTACTGGCGGGCTGCAAATTACCTGTCAGCAGGACAGTTATATCTGCTGGACAATCCTCTGCTGAAAAAACCCCTTACCATGGATCAGATCAAAAAGAAGATCGTCGGCCACTGGGGAACTGTACCCGGACAGAATTTCGTATATGTTCACTGCAATCGTGTGATCAAACGTTATGACCTGGACATGATTCTCCTCTCCGGTCCCGGACATGGCGGAAACTTCCTGATCGCAAATACTTATCTTGACGGAAGTTACAGCGAAGTATATCCGAATATCAGCCGTGACGAGGAAGGAATGAAAAAAATGTTCAAACAGTTCTCTTTCCCCTGCGGCGTGCCAAGCCACTGTGCGCCTGAGACACCAGGCTCCATCAACGAAGGCGGTGAGCTGGGATATTCTATCGCCCATGCCTTCGGAGCAGTTTTTGACAACCCGGATCTGATCGCCACTGTAGTTGTGGGAGACGGCGAAGC
The DNA here is from genome assembly GCA_019114545.1 of Candidatus Blautia pullistercoris. Lineage (GTDB taxonomy): Bacteria > Bacillota > Clostridia > Lachnospirales > Lachnospiraceae > Blautia > Blautia pullistercoris. Next base: position 3,596 of record DXFG01000207.1, read on the forward strand.
AGAAACCGGTCCTCTTGCTACTTCCTGGCATTCCAATAAGTTCCTGAATCCTGTAACAGACGGTGCGGTACTGCCGATCCTGCACCTGAACGGCTACAAGATCAGCAATCCTACCATCTTCTCCCGTATCCCTCATGAGGAGATTGAAAGCTTCTTTAAAGGCTGCGGCTGGAAGCCATATTTTGTAGAAGGCGACGATCCTATGACCATGCACAAGAAGATGGCAGAAACCATGGACACCGTCATCGAAGAGATCAAAGCCATTCAGAAGAATGCCCGTGAAAACAACAATCCGGAGCGTCCAGTCTGGCCAATGATCGTTCTGCGCACACCAAAGGGCTGGACGGGTCCCAAGGTAGTAGACGGCCAGCAGATTGAAGGTTCCTTCCGTGCACATCAGGTGCCTCTTACTATGGAATCTCCTGAGCATCTGGAACTGTTAAAAGAATGGCTGGAAAGCTACCATGCAGAAGAACTCTTCGACGAAAACGGCCGTCTGATCCCGGAACTCCAGGAATTAGCGCCTAAAGGAAATGCCCGTCTGGGAGCCAATCCTCATGCAAACGGCGGTCTGCTGCTGAAAGATCTCCGTCTGCCTGATTTCCGCACTTATGGAATCGAAGTGGATCCCGGAAAGACAAAAGCCCAGGATATGATCGAACTGGGCGGTTACATCCGTGATATCTTCAAATTAAACAAAGAAAACCACAATTTCCGTATTTTCGGACCGGACGAAAGTATGTCCAACCGTCTGTATAAAGTATTTGAAGAGGAAAACCGTGACTGGAACGCCCAGCTGCTGGATACAGACGACTGCCTGGCCAGAAACGGACGTATCATGGACGGAATGCTCAGCGAGCATATGTGTGAAGGCTGGCTGGAAGGATATCTTCTCACCGGACGCCACGGCTTCTTTGCAAGCTATGAAGCATTTATCCGTATTGTAGATTCTATGGCCGCTCAGCATGCAAAATGGCTGAAGGTCTGCAATCAGCTTTCCTGGAGACAGCCTATCGCTTCTCTGAACTTTATCCTGACCTCCAATGTATGGCAGCAGGATCACAATGGATTTACTCATCAGGATCCCGGTTTCCTGGATCACATTGCCAACAAGAAAGCAGATGTTGTCCGCATGTATCTCCCGCCGGATACTAACTGCCTCCTCTCCTGCTTTGATCACTGTATCAAGAGCAAAAACTATGTAAACGCTATTGTGGCTTCCAAACATCCAAGCTGCCAGTGGCTGTCCATGGAACAGGCTGTAAAACACTGTACCCAGGGTATCGGAATCTGGGAGTGGGCCAGCAATGACTGCGGAGAAGAGCCGGATCTGGTAATGGCCTGCTGCGGCGATACTCCTACACTGGAAACTATGGCTGCGGTAACCATTCTCCGTGACGAAATGCCGGACCTGAAGATCCGTGTAGTAAACGTAGTAGACCTGTTTAAGATGGAGTCTGATCATAAACATCCCCACGGACTCAGCGATGCAGAATATGATGCGATCTTTACAAAAGATAAACCTATCATCTTCGCATTCCATGGCTATCCTACTCTGATCCATGAGCTGACCTATGAGCGGACCAATCACAACATCTCTGTTCACGGTTACCTGGAAGAAGGAACCATTACCACACCTTTCGATATGCGTGTGCAGAATAAGATCGACCGTTTCAATCTGGTAAAAGATGCGATTATCCATCTGCCTCAGCTTGGAAATAAAGGTTCTCATCTGATCCAGAAAATGAACGACAAACTGATCGAGCACAGACAGTATATTGCAGACAACGGACAGGATCTGGAAGAAATCCGCAACTGGGAATGGCACCTTCCTGAAAAATAAAACTAATCCTATCTTTTAACTACGTAAAAGGCGCTGCCGCAAGTCATATCTCAGAAATATCTATACATTCTGGATTTTGACGAATGCGGCGGCGCCTTTTCATCTGATACAGCAGTCTTTTGGTTTTTACGAAAAAATCCCGCTGCCGGCTAAGATTATTTCATCAGGTCTTTCAGTCTTTTGTATAATTCTCTGTATTTTTCATATCCCCGGCGGTACACTCCCTGATTTTCCCTTTGAGGAAGAAACACCTCATCCTCCAGCAAAGCAAATCTCCTGCACCCTTCCTCCACCGAAGGAAGGATAGAAGCCCCTGCCCCTGCCAGGATACAGGCACCCAGGCAGGCCTGTTCCTTTACCTTGCTTACATAGACTGGTTTTTCAAAGATATCCGCCTGGATCTGAAGCCACAGCCGGGAGGAGGCGCCGCCTCCTGAGGCAATGACGCCGGAAGCTTCTGTTCCCAGTTCTTCCAGGATTTCCATACAGTCTTTCAGGCTGTAAGTCACTCCTTCCATCACAGACCGGAGAAAATGTCCCGGTCCATGGGACAGTGTCATGGCGAAGAACACCCCTTTTGCTTCCGGATCCATATGGGGAGTCCTTTCCCCGGAAAGATAAGGAAGATAGAGGAGTCCCTCCGATCCCGGTTTCACAGCTCCGGCCAGTTTATTGACTTTCCCATAATCTTCCATTCCTAGTATCTTGTTTTTCATCCAACTCATAGACATACCGCTGCATAAAGTAGCGCCATATATGGTATAGGCCCCTTCTACAGCATGACAGAAAGTATTTGTCCTAAGCTTCCGATCGTAAACAGGTTCGGAAAGAAAGGCGGAAATCTGCCCTCCGGTACCAATATTGGAAATCATCTTTCCCGGCCGGATTACACCGTTTCCTATGCTCTGTGCCTGCTGGTCTCCGGCTCCGTAAACCACCGGGATTCCCTGGGGCAGTCCGGTTCTCTTGGCACAGTCACGGCTGATAGCCCCTGCAATGTGGGAAGACTCTGCCACAGGAGGGAAAATCTCTTTTGGCAGGTTAAATCTCTCTAAAAGCTCCCAGGCCCAGTCTCTTTTGGCTGTAGAAAACATCCCGGTGGCAGAGGCATCACTGACTTCCCCTCCCATATTTCCCGTCATTTTAAATCGGAGGTAATCCTTGGGCGACAGGATTTTCTTCACCTTTGAAAAGATCTCCGGTTCATTTTCTTTTACCCACAAAAGAGAAGGAAATGCAAAGCCGCTGCTGACCCGGTTGCAGAGCAGCCGGCCCATTTCTGCCTCTGTATATGTGCTGTAAATTTCCTCCATCTGTTTCTCTGCTCTCTGATCCAGCCAGATGATGGCAGGACACAGAGGCTCTCCATTTTCTCCGGCAAGAACCAAGCCATGCATCTGACCGGAATATCCCACTGCCAAGACCCGTTCATATTCTTCCCGAAAATGCATGTGCAGCCAATCCAGAACTTCCAAAAGAGAATTCCACCACATCTGCGGATCCTGCTGGGCATATCCCGGTCGGGGGATATCCACTTCATAGGACTTTGCGTGTACTGCCGTCACGCCCTTTTCTGTATCCAAAAGCATTGCCTTGATGCCGGAGGTGCCAACATCAATCCCCAAAATCATTGCCATTTATCCGTCCTCCATAATATAAACTCTTTGTTTATTATAGCAATACTTATGGACAAATCCTACTCCTGTTTTTCCGTCATTTTCTGGTAAAATCTCTCCTCATCGATCCGGTAACCTACAGACCGGACACTGAGGATCACATCATTCAGATCTAATCTGCGCCGGAGATTTTTTATATGGGTATCTACATTTCTGCCTCCTTCTCTTTTTCTCTGAGGCAGGATCTTATTAATTTCTTCTCTGCTCACTGCTCTTCCCATATGTTCCAGCAGAAAAAATAAAACGTCAAATTCATAGGGTCCTATTTTCAGTTCTCTGCCTTCTTCTATAAGAAGATGCTGCTTTTTCTCCATCTGCAGCTTTCCAAAACAGTATCTTCGGTTTTTCATTACATCCTCCTGAATGTTTCCGAAAAGAATCTTCTGAAATGTCTGAAAAGAAAGGCTGCAGGAAATACATATGGCTGCCAATTCTCTGTTTTTCTCCGGATACCGGATTGTTTTCTCTCTGGAAAAGAGTATGGCTCCCGGACATTCTTTTTTATATAATCTTTCCATGTCTCTTTTATAAACTTCAGCCCCTTCCATATCTGTTATTGCCAGAACTGTCTTATGGGGAGCTCCTGCTTTGCCTGGTCCTGTTTCCGGCGTCCAGGTCAAAAAACCTTTCAATAGTGCAAATCTCTTAATCTTTTCCCGTATTTCAGAATCTGCCGCCCCATTCATAATTGAAAGTATCTCCATATCTACTCCTCATAATTTGTATCCAGGATCACAGAATTTACAGCCTCTTTCAGATCCACGACCGACTCTCTGTCCACACAGTTGGTCTCTTCTCCGTTCAGCACAGAGATGCAGTAAGAACCATTGTACTGATAAAAGACCAGTTCTACCGTAGAATTCTCTTCTGTATTCCGATGGAACGTCAGGGCCAGTTCCTCTTTGTTGTCGCTTAATTCCGCCTCCTGATCCTCTGAGATCGTAATCTGGGAAAGCTGTTCCAGGATATCGCCAAATTCTATCTCCGAATCGTTAAAGGTATAGACTGCATCTTCTTCTCCGCCGTTTTCTACCTCTACAGCGTATACATTTCCATCAAATTCGATTTCTATACTGTCCACTGTACTCCAATCCAAAAGGATCACTTCATCCGGTTTTAATTCTTCATAGGATGCATTTACAGCAGCGTCATAAACCTCCTGGCTGATGGTATAGACAATATTGGAATCTGTAAGTTTTGCATAATAGGTATCATTAGCCGTGCCCACCTGGTAAGAGAATTCCTGCTCTTCTTCGGTTTGTTCAGCACTGTCCTCAGATGTTTCTGCTTCCTCCTCTTCTCCCTCTTCCTGGACCGGGGTGTAAACAATGGAGACTTCTGCTGCCGGTTCCTCCAGCCCATAGCTGGCAAGTTCAGAGTCTTCTGCATAGTAATCTGCACACTCCTCCCAGGAAAATTCAGATAGATCTGCAAAAGCGCTTTCTGTTTTCTCATTATCCAGATTCCGGTATGCCTCATTCTCCTTCAGATAATAGGTATAAGCATCGCTGTAGCAGTAACCGCTGTTTTCTTTATACACCATATCCACTGTCTCTTCGTTGTTTATGGTCAAAGCGGAAATGCTCTCCATTTCCGGTATCTCCTCTTTCTGTACACAGTCCAGAAGGGAATAGGCTATCTCATCTGTCAGCTCTGCGTCTGTAAGATAAACATAGTCGTCTCCTATGGAAATATAGATTTCTCCGTCAGAGAAAGTCTCGTCTCCGATCTGTATCTCATAGGTCTCCTCTTCTGTCTCTACCGTAATGCTGTAAGAAGGCTCACTAAGGCCATAAACGCTCAGAGCCTGTACTTCTTCTACCATCTTATCGGAGGTGATCTGAGACAGATTCTCTGCGATCTCATCCAGCAGTTCCTGATCCACCGCCATCTTTTCATCTGCTTCGTACTGCCATTCGCCGTCCTGCCGTACAAAGGATACTTCTTCTTCATAATTCCAGGCCAGCCGGGTAATATCTGCGCTGTCAATATCTATAATCGCAGTCTCGGTCTCTGACATTTTCTCTTCAAAGTCGATTCTGGAGACAGCTACCGTTCCTGCCGTACAGACAGCAAGAATCCCTAAAAGTATCATCATTCTTTTCTGCCGTTTCATCTCTTTCTCCTCCTCACTGCCACAACAATTCCCGTAATCAGATAAATCCCGGGGATCATACCCATGGTCGCCACTTTGATCATGGAGGAATCTGCCGTACTGATAGTCAGATATTCATTGGTCAGGCTCTTGGACCGGACAGAGATGCTGTCGTCTTTTTCACACATCATTTCCAGTACATTGAGTATGAAATCTTCATTGGCGTCTGAAGAATAAGCGTTGTATGCCTCCTCCAGCATCATAGATGAGGCAATCCACACAAGCTGCATCTGCTGGTCGTCCTCCAGATCCTTTGTAACAAGAGCTGCCAGTGTAAGAGGCCCCTGGACATCCCCTTCTTCCTGCTCGTAGGTCTCAATATCATATCCCTCATCCTTGAGGAAAGATTCTTCGGAAGATTCTAAAAGGGAGGTCACCGTCACATCTTCAGAAGCTTCCGATACATCCAGGGCTTTCGATACAGGCACCACCACCTGATAATTGTCCTCCATAAGGGGATCTGTAATATCACTGGAATTCATTTCCGGCATAAGAAGGACCGGATTGCCGTACACATAATTGTCCGTATTTTCTTCTACCACAACACCTTCCAGAACAGAGATCCCGTAATTTTCCATAACGGATTTCAGATTTGGCAGCTGTTCTTCTTCTGCGGTTCCGCTGATGATCAGCACCCTTCCTCCCCTTTCCATGAAGTCCAGCAGCATATCTCTCTCTGTTTCCGAAATATCTGTAGACGGTGCATTGACCAGAATACAGGATACTTCTTCAGGAACGGTCTCCGAATTCAGCAAAGATAAGGTCTCCGTTTCCAGATTGTCTCTCTCTAAGGCTTCCTGGAAGCTTTCTGTCAGCTCCGTTTCTCCATGGCCTTCCAGGATATGTATCACCGGAAGTTCTTCTGTGGTGCAGTAAGAGATGGCAGAGGTGATCAGGCTTTCTCCTGCAAACTCGTCTGCGCTGGAATACATAGAATAATAAGACATACTGCTTGTCTCATACATGTCCTGATAGCTGATATACCGATATTTATCTCCGCATTCCACAATCACAGAATTATTATAGATCGTCTCATCTGTATAATTATTGGTAAAATCCGGGTTCAGATCCGGGTCCTTTTTCTCCACAGTTACCCTGCTGCTGTAATCTTCATAATTGTGGAGAAGCTTCTCCACATATTCGTCCTCTTCCCCGCTTGCTACCACCCAGTAAATGGTAATATCCTCTTCCAGAGAGCTGAGCATCACCTTAGACTGGCTGGAAATGGAATAAAGCTGATTGGCTGTCAGGTCTTCCTGGACGTAGCTGTCCGGCAGGAAACTCAGGGCAATATTTA
>DXFG01000208.1 GCA_019114545.1 Candidatus Blautia pullistercoris
GGGAAACCACGACCGGTTTCTGAAGAACAAAGACTATAACGCAGGCCGGTTTGTGTGGATCAAGCCCTATGAGGAGTTGCAGGACAATAAGAGAAAGGTGATCCTCTGCCATTATCCCATCATGTGCTACAATGGGCAGTACCGTGTGGATGAAAATGGGAATCCCAAAGTATACATGCTTTACGGCCATGTGCATGACACGCAGGATCAGCGGCTTCTGGAGCGGTTTCAGGCGATCACAAGGGAAACTGCCTCGGTAAGTCCTGACGGGACAGCGAGACAGATCCCCTGCAACATGATCAATTGCTTTTGTATGTATTCCGACTATGTGCCACTTACGCTGGATGAGTGGATCGCATGTGAGAAAAGAAGAACCATGGAATAGATATTGTCATGGCTCAGTGATATGATATTATGTAGCAAAAGGATCGAAAAGAAGAAACCGTTTCATTTATCATGATATTAGGGAGACAGATAGCATGCCATTATCTGACAATGAAAAAAGGGTCTTACAGATTGAGACAGAAAAAGAGATCATTTTTAAGCACCTGGAAAATCCGCTGATCAGCCAGCCGTTTATGGAAGATTTTGCCAGGCGGTTTTCCTGGAGTACGAACGCGATTGAAGGGAATACCCTGTCGCTGGAAGAAACGATTGCAGTGATTGATTACGATGAAGTCAGATCAAATCACACCTATTCAGAATATACAGATGTGAAAAAAGTTTATTACGCGATTCGGGAAATGCTGCTTCCATTTAAGAAAACGATGATTGATGAAGAGTGGATCAGAAAAGCGAATGGCTATATCAGGCATATGCAGGGAGATTACAGGGATACTGCGGTCTATATTGGAAATTTGTCGGAGGCTGTATACTATCCTCCAGATCCGCAGGATGTCCCGGAACTTATGAAAAGCTGGCTTGGGGAAGTAAATATAGAAGCGGCGACAGTGAAAGAGATCTTTGAAAAAATTGCAGCCAGTCATATCCGGTTTGAACGGATCCATCCTTTCTTAGACGGGAATGGCAGAACCGGAAGAATGGTCGTGAACCAGCAGCTGATCAATAACGGTTTACTGCCTGTTTCCATCCAGCCGACTGGAAAATACAGGGAAGCATTCAGAAGATATGACAAGAAGAATGATCTGTCAGAGATGGTTTATGTTTTGTTGAAAAGTGAACTGGAGTCCTTTGACAGAGTCCGCAGCCTGGCTTTGAAACTTTCCAAAGACCGGGAGAGACAGGAAAAGGAAAAGAAATAAGAACTGTCATATAACATTTCAAATCAGGGGAGCAGATAGTCACAATTCCGTGATAATCTGCGACTCTGATTTTTTTATGTGTATTTCATGATATAATGATTGCACGAAGCAGCTATTCTGCTGAATCGGGAAAGGAAAGAGATATGTGTCGAATTTTAATCATAGAAGATGACCGGGAAATGAACCAGGGGATTTCTTATGTTCTGGAAAAGGACGGATACCGGACGGCTTCCGTCCATTCTATTGCAGAAGGGAAGAATGCCTTTGAAGAGCAGGGAGCGGATCTGATCCTTTTGGACGTGAATCTGCCGGATGGGGAAGGCTTTGTCTTTTGCCGGTGGGTCCGGGAGCGTTCCCGGGTGCCGGTGCTGTTTCTGACAGCCAGGGATCTGGAAGAGGACGCGCTGAAAGGGTATGAACTGGGCGCGGAAGATTATGTGACAAAGCCATTTTCCATGAAGATCCTGCTAAAAAAGATCGACGTGATCCTGAAGCGGGACAAAGAGAAGATTGCCTTTGACGATGGATTCCTGCAGATTGACCTGGATAAAGCGCAGATCCGGCGGGAGGGCGAACTTTGTACCGTGACGCCCACGGAGTTTCGGATTCTGAAGGAATTTCTCATGCACAAAGGCCAGCTTCTTACCTATGAGGTTCTGCTAGATCGCCTGTGGGACGGGGGAAATCAGTTTGTGGACAAGCATGCGCTGGCCGTCAACATGAACCGACTCCGGGGAAAAATTGAAGATGAGAAACACAAATATATTTCAAATGTATACGGGATGGGATATCAATGGATTGGAAAATGATCATGCTGGCATGCGCCATTGCTCTGGCAGGAATCCTTAGCTGGAAGCTTTGGAAGTTGAAGCAGGATGTCTGTGAATTTGCCGACAGGCTGGACGAGAGTCTGGATGCGGTCCTGCAGGGGAGAAAGCCGGAGGAGTCCGCAGATACGCAGGATTCTCTTTTGGGAAAAGTCAATGAAAAGCTGGGCAGGACGCTGCATGTCCTTGAGAAAAAAGATGAAGAAAATCTGCGGGGAAAGCAACAGATGAAGGAGCTGATCTCTGATATCTCCCATCAGACCAGAACCCCCGTTGCGAATCAAAAGATCTATCTGGAGATTTTAAAAGATATGGATCTGCCCGGGGAGGCAATGGAGTTCCTGAATAAGCTGGAACATCAGACAGACCGGTTGGATTTCCTGTTTCAGAGTCTGGTAAAAATGTCCCGGCTGGAGACGGGGGTGATCCAGATCCGCAAAGAAAGAGGAGACCTGTTTGATACTCTTGCCGGCGCCATGGCGGCGGTGGTACCTGCCGCGTCGAAAAAGGGCATTGCGTTGGAAGTAGAAGGCGGGGGAGAGAAGCTGTCAGGAGAAACCGATAAGAACAGGCTTCTTCTTTCTCATGACAGGAAATGGACAGAAGAAGCGGTCTATAACCTGCTGGATAATGCGGTGAAATACACCCCGGAAGGGGGCCGGGTTACGCTATGCGTAGAGAAAAAGGAGATTTTTACAGAGATCCATGTGAGAGATACGGGAAAGGGGATTGCCCTGGAGCGTCAGGCACAGATCTTTACCCGGTTTTACCGGGAGCCGGAGGTGCAGGATCTGGAGGGCCTTGGGATCGGGCTTTATCTGACACGCAAGATCGCAGAGCTTCAGGGCGGTTATGTGGAGGTGCGTTCAGAAGCAGGAAAGGGAGCGGATTTCTGTCTTTTCCTGCCCAATGCCGGAACATTCACAGTTTCGTGATTTTTTGCGATTGAGACAGGTTTGTGATTTTCAGGGGATAGGATGAGATCACAAAGGAGGGAAAAGACATGAGAGACGAGATTGTAAGGACCGTGGGTCTGAAAAAATATTACCGGCTGGGGGAGAATACGGTCAGGGCGCTGGACGGAGTGAACCTTTCTGTAAGGGAGCGGGAATTTATCGCTGTTATCGGGAAATCCGGGAGCGGGAAGAGTACGCTGCTCCATATGATCGGTGGTCT
>DXFG01000209.1 GCA_019114545.1 Candidatus Blautia pullistercoris
AGAGGCTGCCGGATTGGTCAGTCTCTTTTCTATATCAGCCGCCGAATGAACATAGAGGTTTCCCTGGCTCCCCGCTTTATGGTATACTGATACAGAAAAAACTGCCTTTTAAGACAGTGCAAAAGAGGAAGATCATGAAATATAAATTATTGGTTTTAGATATAGACGGAACTGTGACCAATTCACAGAAACAGGTAAGTGAGAAGACAAGGGAGGCGGTGATCCGCCTTCAGGAGAAGGGGGTTCCTGTGGCCATTGCTTCCGGGCGGCCTCCCCAGGGTGTTTCTTGTGTGGCTCAGGCTTTGGATTTTCAGACCTATGGAAGTTACATCCTGCCTTTTAATGGGGCACGGATCCTGAATTTCAAGACAAAGGAGTGTGTTTTTGAACGGACACTGCCTTTAAGTCTTCCAGCCAGGCTGTGGAGAGACGCACTGGAAAACCATATCGGGATCATTACCTACCGGGGAGATGTGATCTATTCGGGGACAGAACCGGATCAATACATGGCCATTGAGTCCAGGATCAATCAGATCCCCATTGAATACCGGAAGGACTTTGGCACCTTTATAGACTTTCCTGTGAACAAATGCCTGCTGACGGGAGACGGGCAGGATCTGGAAGCTCTGGAGCCTGTGATGGCCAGGAAGTATCAGCATGAGGCTCAGGTGTTCCGCTCGGAGCCTTATTTCTTAGAGATCACTCCGAAAAATGTGGACAAGGCATATTCTCTCCGCCATCTCCTGGATATCCTGGGAATTTCCAGAGAGGAGATGGTCTGCTGTGGAGACGGGTTTAATGATGTGTCCATGATCCAGTTTGCAGGGCTGGGAGTGGCTATGGCAAACGCTCAGGAGAAAGTAAAGGACGTAGCGGATTACATTACAGTAAATGACAACGATCATGATGGGATAGCAGAAGTGATCGAAAAGTTTTTTTAGGAATAGAAGGAAAGAGGAAAATGGCATTACAGTTTATTTTCGGACCCTCCGGTTCGGGAAAATCTTATTACATTTACAATAAGATCATTCAGGAATCTATGGAAAATCCGGACAGGCAGTATCTGGTGCTGGTGCCGGAGCAGTTTACCATGCAGACCCAGAAGGAGCTGGTCATGCTCCACCCCAGGAAAGGGATCATGAATATTGATGTTCTCAGCTTTGAACGCCTGGCCTTCCGGGTGCTGGAGGAGACCGGTGCTCTTTCCCAGGAGCTGCTGGAAGAGACAGGGAAGAGTATGGTCCTGCGGAAGGTGGCCCAGGAGAAAAAAAGAGAACTGAAGCTTCTGGGATCGAAAATGAATAAACAGGGCTATGTGTCCCAGTTAAAATCCATGGTCTCAGAGCTTCGCCAGTATGAGATTAGCGCAGAGGATCTGGACAGACTTTTGGAGAATGTAAAGGAAAAACCAGAGCTTTTTTACAAGCTGAAAGACATTCAGACGCTGTATAAAGGCTTTTTTGATTATCTGGAGGGAAAATTCATTACCCAGGAGGAGGTTCTGGATGTGCTGGCCCAGAGGGCGGAGCAGTCGGGAAAATTAAGAGACAGTACAGTGGTCCTGGACGGCTACACCGGTTTTACTCCGATTCAGATCCAGGTGCTGGAAAAGCTTCTGAAGCTCTGCCGGCAGGTATATATCCCTCTGACTATGGGAAGAGGAGAAGATCCTTACCGCCTGGGCACCCCCTATGGACTTTTTTATCTCACCCGGCAGACAGTGCATAAATTATGTAAATTGGCAGAGGAGACGAAAACTTCCTGGAGCGAGACATGGATCCCGGGAAAGGGAGAAAAATACCAGGGCAGATTTCGAGAGAATGGGGCTCTGGATCATCTGGAGAGAAATATTTTCCGAAAGAATGGAAAGCCCTATGGAGGCAGGGAAAAGGCGGTATTTATCAGGGAGGCTCTGAATCCCCAGGAAGAAATGGAGGAGACTGCCTGCCGGATCCGGCATATGGTACGGAAAAAAGGTTACCGTTTCGGGGATTTTGCTCTGGTGACCGGGGATATGGAAGTTTATGCCCCGGCGGCCAGAAGGGCTTTTGAAAAATATCAGATCCCCTGTTTTATAGATGAGAAACATTCTCTTTTTATGAATCCCTTTGTGGAATATATCCGCAGCGCTGTAGATATGGTGGTGGAGGGCTTTAGTTATGAAAGTGTATTCCGGTTTCTCCGCTGCGGACTGACAGATATCACAGAAGAAGAAATGGACAGGCTGGAAAATTATGTGATTGCCATGGGGATCCGGGGCCTTGCCCGGTGGGAGCAGGAATGGGTCCGGTCCTATCGTGGAGAAGATCCGGAAGAATGTGTAAAACTAAACCCGGTAAGACAGCGGCTTGTGGATATGTGGCGGCCTTTTGCAGAAAGCCTGAAGGATCCACAGGGGACTGTTAAAACCTGCTGTCAGGCTCTGTATAAATTTATTTGTGAAAATCATATTGAAAAGAAATTAAAGACTTATGAGGAGGGATTTGCAGCCGCAGGAGATATGGCCCTGGCCAAAGAATACAGCCAGATCTACCGGATTGTTATGGACCTTCTGGATAAGCTGGTGGAGGTGCTGGGAGAGGAGCAGGTCCGGCCGGGAGCCTTTAAGGAGATCCTGGAAGCAGGACTTTCCGAGGCAAAGGTTGGTGTGATCCCTCCTGCCGCAGACCAGGTCCTGGTGGGAGATATGGAAAGGACCAGGCTGAAAGACATTAAGGTTCTCTTTTTTGTGGGAGTCAATGAGGGAAAGATACCAAAGGAAAAGAACGGAAGCAAGATCCTTTCCGATCTGAACCGGGAAGAGCTGGAAGGACCCCTGGAAAAAATGGGTCTGGCTCTGGCGCCTACGGCAAGGGAAGAACTTTATACCCAGAAATTTTATCTCTATCTGAACCTTACAAAACCAAGCCGAGAGGTTTATCTTACCTACAGCCGCCTAAACGGAAGCGGAGATATGCTCTCCCCCTCCTACCTGGTGAACCAGGTGGAAAAGCTCTTTTCCAAGGCCAGAGAGATGGAGGAAGTTCCTCTGCATACAGAAAGCCCCCAGGGGGCTGTGGAGCAGGTGGCAAGAGAACTGGGGGGCAGACAGGAGAAAACCAGGGTGTTCCGGGAACTGTATACCTGGCTTCTGAAAGAAAAAGAGTGGAAGCCCTGGGCGGACCGGCTGGTAGAGACTGCGTATTATGTCACCCCCCAGGACGCTATCGGAAAAGCGGCGGCCCAGGTCCTTTACGGTACAGAGCTGGAGAACAGCGCTACCAGGCTGGAGCAGTTTGCCCGGTGCGCCTGCGCCCATTTCCTCACCTACGGCCTGGTCCTTCGGGACCGGGTCCGGTATCAGTTTACCATGGCGGATCTGGGAACCCTGCTTCACAACAGCCTGGATCTTTTTGCAAAAAAACTTCGGGAACAGGGGCTTCTCTGGACCCAGCTTGAAGATGGAGAGAGAGACCGGCTGGCGGAAGCCTGTGTGGATCAGGTGGTGGCTCAGGCAGGAGAGACAGTGCTTCTTTCCTCAGCCAGAAACGCCTACACGGTAAAGCGGGCAAAAAGAATGGTAAAGAGGACGGTGTGGGCCCTTCAGTTCCAGCTTCGCCAGGGACGGTTCCTGCCTGCTCTTACGGAGTGGGCTTTTGGTCCCTGGGACAATATTTCCAGTCTGGATCTGCGGCTTTCTCCGGAAGAGATCCTCCACCTTACAGGAAGGATCGACCGGATCGATCTGTGCCGGGAAGAGGGGAAAGTCTATGTGAAGGTCATTGATTACAAATCAGGAAATACCCAGCTGGATCCGGTAAAGATGTACTACGGCCTTCAGCTTCAGCTGGCCCTGTATCTAAATGCGGCAGTGGAACTGGAGCAGCGCCGATTCCCCAAAGAGGAGATCGTTCCTGCAGGGATCTTTTACTATAATATCAAAGATCCGGTGCTGAACCGGGAAGATGTGAAAGACCCGGAACACCCGGACCGGGAGATTCTGAAAAAACTGAAAATGGACGGTCTGGCAGGTGGAGAACCGGAGATCCTGGAGCGGCTGGACAAGGACCTGGCTCTGAGAAAAAGTGTAGAATCCCTGGCAGTTCCGGTAAAATATACGGCCAAAGGAACTCTTGCGGGAAATTCCAAGGTGGCGGATCAGGAACAGTTTTCAACGATCATGAATTATGTAAACTATAAGGCCAGGGAGATCGGACAGGAGATCCTTGGTGGAAATGTAGAGGTAAATCCTTTTGCCTATCAGAAGGAAAGCGCCTGTGATTACTGTCCTTACCGGAACGTCTGCGGTTTTGACGAGAAGATTCCCGGATATTCCTACCGGAGACTGGGAACCTGTAAGCCGGAGGAGATCTGGGAAAAGATGAAGGCAGCTTTGAAGAAAGTATCCACTGGGGAGGAGGAATAAAGATGGCAGTTTCATGGACAGAAGAACAGCAGAAGGTCATAGATACCAGGGACTGCAACATTCTGGTAAGCGCCGCGGCAGGAAGCGGAAAAACTGCGGTGCTGGTAGAGAGGATCCTGGAGAGGATCCTGGATAAAAACCGGCCGGTGGAT
>DXFG01000210.1 GCA_019114545.1 Candidatus Blautia pullistercoris
CGGACGGAAAACGCTGTGGAGACGCTGAGAGATCAGGGAGTAGAGCTTGAAAAGCTCAGCTACGGCATTGCAAACTGGAACCGGGCCCAGGCGGAAAACCGTATGCTCCAGATGATCAGCCAGCACCAGAACCAGATCGAACTGGTCCTGGCAAATAATGATGCCATGGTCCTTGGGGCTCTTGATGCTTATAGGAAACTGAACCGGACAGAATCCGCCCTTCCCGTATTCTTCGGCATCGATGGGACCAAAGAAGGACTGGAGGCCATTAAAGAAGGCAAGATGGCGGGAACCGTATATAATGACAAGGAAGGGCAGGCAAAGGCCATTGCCGGGCTGGCAAAAGCCCTGGTTACCGGCAGCGGACTGTCGGATATAGAGTTTGAAAAGGGAAAATATATCTATCTTCCCTACGCAAAGGTTACTCCTGACAATGTGGAAAATTATATAGCAACCGAGCAGAATCCGGGGAAATAAAGATAAGTGTTTCCCTGATCCATTGCTTTATGTTATAATACCTTACGGGACTGTCGTATAAATAGTACGGCAGTCCCGTTTATCAGTTGAGGCCCCGTGATCTGCAGATTCGGGGAAAGCTGAAGAGCATTTAAGATAAAGGGATGAGAAGTGTGTTAGAGATCATTGTTTGTTTTATTGCAGGAATGGGAGCTGGATTGGGCACGGGTTTTGCAGGGATGAGCGCTGCCGCTGTGATCAGTCCCATGCTGATCACTTTCCTGGGAATGCCGGCTTATCAGGCGGTGGGCATTGCCCTTGCCAGCGATGTCCTGGCCAGCGCTGCCAGTGCTTACACTTATGGAAAGAATAAAAACCTGGATATCCGCAACGGACTGATCATGATGGCCGCTGTCCTTGTGATGACCATGGTGGGAAGCTGGCTGGCAAGCCTTATGCCGGACAGCACTATGGGGAGCTTTTCCGTGATCATGACCTTTCTTCTGGGCGTGAAATTTATTGCCAGGCCTGTTATGACAACCAAAGAGCTTATGAATGGAGTGAGCAAAAGGGTTCGGCTGATCCAGTCGGTTGTCTGCGGGATTGTCATCGGTTTCATCTGCGGATTTGTGGGCGCCGGAGGGGGAATGATGATGCTGCTGATCCTGACCTCCGTTTTGGGCTATGAGCTGAAAACTGCCGTGGGGACCAGCGTCTTTATCATGACCTTTACAGCGTTTACCGGAGCTGTCAGTCATTTCGCTATTGGAGGACTGCCGGATATAGGCTGCCTGGCGCTCTGCATCATCTTCACCCTGATCTGGGCAGAGATCGCCGCCCGCTTTGCAAACAAAGCAGAGCCCATCACCTTAAACCGTGTGACCGGAGCCGTCCTGGTAATCCTGGGCCTGGTAATGATAGGAGTAAATTTGCTATGAAAGCCCAGTCTCAAAGCATAGGCCCATGGACTGCTCGCAGTCCGATGGGGCTAAGCTTTAGAGACGCTAACCGTCATGAACAAGTAGGCCGCCAGGCCGGATTGTGAATGAAGGTTCAGGATTACGGGAGTGGGTAGCACGGAGTAATCCTGAGGGCTTTCATAGACCGTAGAACCAGTCTCAAAGCATAGGCCCATGGACTGCTCGCAGTCCGATGGGGCTAAGCTTTAGAGACGCTAACCGTCATGAACAAGTAGGCCGCCAGGCCGGAAGATTATTATAATGGGGGAAAGAGAATGAGAACCAGGGAAAAGCTTCTGGATTTTTTTGAAGAGAATAAAGGAAATTATTTTTCCGGGGAGGAGCTGGCCGCAAGGCTCTCTGTTTCCAGGACCGCCATATGGAAGGCAGTGAACAGCCTGCGGAAAGACGGCTATGAGATTGATGCGATCCCAAACAGGGGATACTGCCTTTCCACAGATACAGATATTTTGTCTGCCCAGGGAGTGAGAAAGTATCTGGAACCTGTTTGCGGGCCGATCAAGCTGGAAATACTGACGTCAACAGAATCTACCAATGATTACCTGCGGGGGAAGGCCCTGGAGGGGTACAAGGAAGGTCTTACGGTTATTGCCGGGGAGCAGACCGGAGGGAGAGGAAGGACTGGCCGGAGTTTTTATTCCCCTGCCGATACGGGGATTTATATGAGCCTTCTTCTTAATCCGGAAAACTGCTCTCCTGCCAAGGCTGTAAAATTCACCACCATGGCGGCGGTGGCCGCCTGTCAGGCCATAGAGAAGGTTTCCCAAAAAAAGACACAGATTAAATGGGTCAATGATATCTACATCGAAGGAAAAAAAGTCAGCGGTATTCTTACAGAAGGCGCTGTCAGTCTGGAAAAAGGCACTCTGGAGTATGTGATCCTGGGGATGGGGCTCAACGTCTATCCACCCCGGGACGGATTTCCCCGGGAACTGGAAGGAACGGCTGGAACAGTTTTCCGGGAGAAAAAAAGTGATGGGAAAAACCGGCTGGCAGGAGAATTCCTGAACGGTTTTATGCATTTTTATACAGACTGGGAAAATGCCGGATATGCCAGAGAATACCGGAACCGTAGCCTGGTACTGGGAAAGGGGATTCAGGTTCTGAATTCTGCGGGGGCCAGGAAAGCCAGAGCTTTGGATATTGATGAAAACTGCCGGCTGCTGGTAGAGTATGAGGATGGCAGCAGGGAGTGGCTGAGAGCAGGGGAGATCCGTATCCTGTCAGAGCAGCAGAATAGTTTTTAAAGACGGATGCTGCCGGAATTTAAATTCTCTAAAACAGAGAAAATTTCCGGGGTTTTCTTAATAAAATGCATAAATTGCATAAAAATAAAATTTCTGTCAAAATATCCTTGACAGATAAAAAATCTGAGTTACACTTCAACGCATAAAAGCAAAGGCGCTTCGGAGTTTTCCGGAGCGCTTTTCTTTATCTGCCCGATAAGCGGCATTTGGATGAGATGACCATGTCAGCGGCTATTGTAGGGGGAATCTCCCGAAAAAGACCATGGTTTTTAATGGAGAATTCTACGTCTTCTGTAAATTGGAGACCCGTCAACTTAAGAAAAAAACCGGGGGAGATTATTCGTGATGCTTTGGTACATATGGCAAACGGAGCCGACGGAATCTGTTTTTTTCAATGGCGGCAGTCGAAAGCAGGAGCTGAAAAATATCATTCTTCCATGCTGCCCCATGCAGGGGAAAAGAGCAGGATCTATAGAGAAGTCTGTCAGCTGGGTGAGGCCTTAAATAAGTTGCAGACTGTAAAAGGAACGACAGTCCGTCAGGCGCCATTGGCAATGATCTTTGACTACGATTCCTGGTGGGCGTATGAAAATGGACTGCTGACCAGGGAATTTGACTATAGGGGTGAATTCTTTCACTGGTATCAGTCTGCTCTGGAGGCAGGAATTACGGCAGATGTAGTAGGAAAAAATGCAGATTGGGAAAAATATGAGGCGGTTATGTTTCCGGTTACTTTGCTGGTGGATAAAGACACGGGTAAAAAAGCAGAGCGATATGTAGAAAATGGAGGGAAACTGGTTATTACTTATGGCTCCGGAATTGCAGATTCCCAGGATCATGTTTATACCGGTGGATATCCGGGTGCTTTTTGTGATATTTTGGGGATAAAGACAGAAGAATTTGTCGCTGTTGAGGAAAACCACAGGATCGGATTAGATAATGGCTGGTCCGGAACTATGTGGGTGGATGACATTATGGACATATGCGAGGATTGCCGCCCGTTGGCCTATATTGCAGACGGAGATGGAGATTCTGCCTTAGTAGGCCAGCCTGTGATTACAGAAAGAAGGTGCGGGAAGGGAAAGGCCTTTTATATAGGAACGAAGCTGCTGAGAAAAGATGGGGCAGAATTCCTTGCAAAATATGTTTTGGATGCAAAAGAGTTTGCATGGAAGGGAGATAGAAAACCGCTGTAGATTGAACGGGTGAGGGAAAAGGAACGTTATTTATTTGCTTTTAACCGTTCCGAAAAGGAAGAGGTTTCTGTTCCGAAAAAAGGTAATACACTGTATTTTTTCAATGGAATTGAAGAGATAGATAAAATTTTGCTTCAACCTGGGGGTGTAGCAGTTTTTACTTATTAATCTAGATAAAACATACTAATATAAAGAATCATTTTAAGAAAATCCTTTTGTATACAAAAATTGTATGCAGAAGGATTTTATTTTCTTTATGTATCATTGTTTTTCGGAAATACATTGGATATAATAGCGCTATAAGAACGGTGGTTTAGTGAAAGGCAAATATTTCCGATCTGTGTAGATGGATTTTGCAGAAACTAATCATTAGCAAAAGATAAAGATTATGTGAGGATGAGTGTATGTCTGGAAATACTAAAAATATGACCTCCGGTTCTCCGGGAAAATTGATTCTGTTTTTTGCCCTGCCCTTGATGGCAGGGAATGTTTTTCAGCAGTTTTATACCATGGTAGACGCTATGGTTGTAGGACAGATCGTAGGGGTAAAAGCTCTGGCCGCAGTAGGAGCTGCCGACTGGATCATCTGGATGGTCCAGGGAATCGTTTCTGGAAGCGCCCAGGGATTTTCCATACTTACATCCCAGAATTACGGAGCAGGCAAGGCAAAGGAGCTGAGAAAGACCATAGCCTGCAGTTATACGTTAATGACGGTGACCGCTGTGGCTGTATTGTCGATCAGTCAGGCCGGAGCCGGCCCTTTACTGACTTTTCTTAATACGCCTTCAGATGTTATGGACATGTCCGTGACTTATATCCGGATCATATTCTGCGGGATCCCGGTGATCGCAGCATATAACACCTTCGCTTCTATCCTGCGGGCATTGGGAAATGGACGTTCTCCGCTGATAGCCATGATCGTTGCCGCGGTGATCAA
The DNA here is from genome assembly GCA_019114545.1 of Candidatus Blautia pullistercoris. Taxonomy (GTDB): domain Bacteria; phylum Bacillota; class Clostridia; order Lachnospirales; family Lachnospiraceae; genus Blautia; species Blautia pullistercoris. The sequence goes on from DXFG01000210.1 coordinate 4,817, forward strand.
CGTAGGACTGGATCTTCTTTTCGTAGCGGGATTTGGCTGGGGAGTGGCCGGGGCTGCAGGAGCCACGGTGATCGCCCAGGGATTTTCTGCCCTGTACTGTTTTATGGTCTTAAAGAAGATTGAGGCAGTAAGGATTTCCAGAGAAGATTTCCAGATGGAAAAGGGACTTTTTGGACAGCTGGCAGGGCTGGGAGCGCCTTTGGCTTTTCAAAATATAATCATATCTGTAGGAGGTCTGGTAGTGCAGTATGTGGTAAACGGATATGGATTTCTTTTTGTGGCCGGTTTTACCGCAGCGAATAAGTTATATGGGGTCCTGGAACTGGCGGCGATTTCCTATGGATATGCGATCACTACTTACGTGGGACAGAACCTGGGGGCAGGAAATATACCCCGGATCAAAGCAGGAGTGAAAAGCGGCGGAGTCATGGCTGTTTTCACCGCTTTAGCTATAGGACTGATCATGATCACCGGGGGAAGAGCTATCCTTTCCCTGTTTGTATCGGGAGATCCCCGGGAGGCAGAGCAGGTGCTGGATATAGCTTATCACTATCTGTTTCTTATGGCGGTATTTCTGGTGGTGCTGTATCTGCTGTATGTATTCCGCTCTGCCATCCAGGGACTGGGGAACACAGTCATTCCCATGGTCAGCGGGATTGTAGAATTCCTTATGCGGGTAGGTGCGGCCATGCTGCTGCCCCTCTTCATTGGACAGACCGGAATATTCTATGCAGAGATCAGCGCCTGGAGCGGAGCAGCATTGCTTCTGGCAGTGAGTTACTTCTGGCTGATCAGGGAGTATTAAACAATTTTACAGAAAAGAATCGGGATTTTATCGTTTTGAATCTCAAACTGCCGCAGAAATTCCTATAACAGAGAAAATAACCATATCAGCAGATGTGGCCTGGTACAGTGAATGATGAATAACCGGTCACAGCACTTTCTGGTAACTGCTATAGTAATTAGCAACAGCAATACGCCTCATTCTATCGCCGCATACATGGAATGAGGCGTAACAGTTCCCGGAATATTGAGAAAATCTTTCTGAAACTTTCACAGAAACCTCAAAAACATATGATATACTAATATTGCTACTATAGGGTTCATTTGCAGTATAAGGGGAGATTCAAATGGATTTAAAAAAGCACTATGGGGAGAAGAACGTTCTTCGGAAACTGGAAGATCAGCCTAAAGAGCCGGGGCTCCGAAGAAGGAAGAAAATGGTTTTTGCAGTGAAAACGGTATTTTTCACTTTTCTGGCGGCAGGCTGCCTTGTCCTGTGCCTGGGGGCCGGAGCTTACAGCGGGATTGTTGCAGATACCCCGGATGTTTCAGAGATAAATATCGGACCTACAAAATACGCAACCTTTGTCTATGACGCAGGAGGAGACCAGATACAGCAGATCAATGAGGCCCAGAGCAACCGGATCCATGTGTCTATTGAAGATATACCGGAAGATATGCAGCATGCCATTGTGGCTATTGAGGACTCCAGGTTTTATGAGCATCATGGCATCGACCCACGGGGGATCCTGCGGGCGGCAGCAGTAACTGTGGCTTCCGGATTTCAGGAGACGGAAGGAGCCAGCACCATTACTCAGCAATTGATTAAAAACAACGTGTTTACAGACTGGACAGATGAGAATTTTCTCCAGTCTGTACGACGGAAGATCCAGGAGCAGCAGCTTGCCGTGGAGCTGGAGAAATATCTTACTGAGCAGGGAATGGATGCAAAAAGCGTGATTCTGGAAGAATATTTAAATACCGTGAATTTCGGATCCGGGGCCTATGGGATACAGACTGCAGCCCAGACTTATTTCGGCAAGGACAGCCGGGATCTGACCCTTTCGGAGTGTGCAGTGCTGGCGGCGATCCCTCAGAATCCTACCAGATGGGATCCCAGGGAGAATCCGGAGGGAAATGCTGCCAGGAGAGAGACTGTGCTGCAGTACATGAGGGAACAGGAATGGATTACCCAGGAAGAAATGGATGAGGCTCTGGAAGATGATGTCTATTCCAGGATCAGCGATCATAGCAATATTCAGGGGCAGACCAGCACATACTCTTATTTTATAGACGAACTGATCAGCCAGGTTCAGGAAGATCTGGTAGAGAAAAAAGGATATACCCAGACCCAGGCAGCAAACGCTATTTACAGCGGGGGACTTCGGATATACAGCACCCAGGATACCCGGATCCAGGAGATCATGGAAGAGGAATTTGAAGATGAGGATAATTATCCGGATTATGTCCGGTTTGCCCTGGACTGGGCGCTGACAGCGGAACATGGAGACGGCAGCAGGGAAAACTACAGCAGGGAAATGATGGAAGCTTATTTCCGGGAGAATGGAGAAGAAATGCCGGTTCTCTTTGACACCCGGGAGGCCGCTCAGGGATATATCAACCGGTATAAGGAAGCAGTACTGGGATCTGAAGATCAGATCATTGCCGAGCGGACGGAGTTTGTCCCCCAGCCTCAGGCGGCTATGACAGTTATGGAGCAGAGTACCGGCTATGTCCGGGGAATTGTAGGCGGCCGGGGAGAGAAAAAGGCCAGCCTGACTCTGAACCGGGCTTCTGACACTTACCGCCAGCCGGGATCTACTTTTAAGATCTTGTCCGCTTACGGACCGGCTCTGGAGGAAGGGGATATTACCCTGGCCACTCATATCGAGGACGAAGAATATTCCTATGAAAACGGTACTCCCCTGCGCAATTCAGATAATCAGTATCACGGTTCTGTGTCTGTTCGTCAGGCTATCCGGAATTCTTATAATATACCGGCGGTAAAGGTTCTTACGGATATCACTCCGGCGGCAGGATTTGAATATCTTCAGAAGCTGGGATTCACTACCCTGGATGAGGAAATGGATGTGATACAGCCTCTGGCTCTGGGAGGGATCACCAACGGAGTAAGTAATCTGGAGCTGACTGCTGCCTACGCAGCCATTGCCAATGGAGGAACTTATATGGAACCTGTTTTCTATACAGAGGTTACAGACCAGGACGGAAAAGTGATTCTGAGCAATGATCTCCAGGGGCAGAGAGTGTTTAAGGAGGGTACAGCTTTTCTTCTTACCAGCGCTATGGAAGACGTGGTTTCCCAGGGCACCGGAACCGGTTTCGCCCTGGAAGATATGCATGTGGCGGGAAAAACGGGAACGGCTAATGACTACCGGGACCTGACCTTTGCGGGTTATACCCCTTATTACACGGCAGCTATCTGGGCGGGCTATGATGACCCCCAGGATCTTCCACAGTCTCACCGGACTTTCCACAGGGCTATCTGGAGAAATGTGATGAACCGGATCCATGAAGATCTGCCGGACAAAGACTTTGAACAGCCTTCTACAGTGAAAAGGGCTGCCGTCTGCGCAGAGTCAGGACTTCTGGCAGGCAGCGGCTGCACCCGGGTAAACGAGTATTTTGACCAGGATAATATGCCTCAGGAAAGATGTACAGAGCACAGATCCTCTCTGTTTTCAGGATGGAATAACAGGCAGGATAGGAGGGACGACAGCAATGGAAGCAGCGGAGGAAACGCTTCCTCCTGGTGGGACTATTGGTCCAGATGGTGGAGAGGAAACTGACAATGTCTTTCTGAACTTATAAGACGATAGAAAGAGGGCGAAGACCATGCATGATATCTGGAATCCCTGGCACGGGTGCAGAAAGTGCTCAGAAGGCTGTGAAAACTGTTATATGTATTTTCTTGACAGGATGCGGGATCAGGACGGAAGGCGCATATACAAGACGAAAAGCGGCTTCCGGTATCCCCTGTCCAAGGACCGCCAGGGGCAGTATAAGATAAAAAGCGGAGAGATGATCCGGGTGTGCATGACTTCAGATTTCTTTTTGGAAGAAGCGGATCCATGGCGGGAGGAGGCCTGGGCAGTAATGCGTCAGAGAAAAGACGTAAAGTTTTTCCTGCTGACCAAACGGCCTCAGAGAGCGGCGTCCTGTCTCCCTTACGACTGGGGAACCGGGTGGGAAAATGTCTTCTTTAACGTGACCTGTGAGAATCAGAAAAGAGCAGATGAGCGGATCCCCATCCTGTTTGAACTGCCTTTTAAACATAAAGGGATTATGACCGCTCCCCTGGTAGGTTCTGTGGATATCGGCAAATATCTGGCCAAAGGACAGATCGAACAGGTGCTGTGCGGAGGGGAAAATTACGACGGTTCCCGTCCCTGCCATTATGAATGGGTGAAGCTTCTGTACGATCAGTGCCGGGAATATGATGTTACCTTTAACTTTATCGAGACAGGGACCTGTTTTATAAAAGATGGGAAAAAGTACCGCATTCCCAATAAAAGGATCCAGTCCCAGCAGGCTTTTCGATCGGGGCTGAATTATCAGGGAAAAGAGATATGCTTTCATTTAACAGATGAATGGGGATATGAGCTTCCAAAAGAAAAGCTCTATATTCCCCATTATCACCCGGTTACCTGCCGGGAATGCGCCAGCCGTCTGACCTGCAACGGCTGTGCTGACTGCGGGAAATGTGACCGGACATCTTTGTAAACCGGCTCTTTCCGTTTAATGCCCCCGGGGAACCTGATCCAGCCGTCCTTTTTCTTTTACCAGATCCGCATAGAGAAGGTCTGCCAGGACAAAGCCCAGAGGTATCAGAGAGAACCAGATGGCTTTTCCCAGGAAAAAGCGGCAGAGAAAAGTAGAAGCTACGCCTCCCAGGACAAAGGAAACCAGCATGACGGCATGGGTCCGCAGCCTCCGCAGATGGGAAGGCCGTTCCTGGGGATGACGTAAGGATTTTGTAATAGCGATACCCACCTGCCGGATGTGGTTGGTACAGAAGGTGGTGGCCATTGGAATACCTTCCGCCTGGCGGAAGGTATTGTACTGCATAGAGCAGATGAAGTTGATCAGCACCTGGGTGATCTGGACCGGGGCGCTTTCCGGAAGAAAGCCAAGAAAGATCACCACAAGGATCTCTATGACGATCAGCAGGGTATCCCACCGTATCAGATGGCTTTTTTTTACATAGCCGGGAAGGACTTCTGAGAGCATGGTCCCTACGCAGTAGGCAGTGATGGGAATGACAAAATACAGAGCGTGGAACCACTGGCCGTTTCCCAGAGCCATGGCCAGGAGAACAAAGTTTCCTGTCTGTGCATTACAGAATACCCCGCCTCGTATAGAATAGGTAAAGGCACCGAAGTATCCGGCGGCCAGCATCATCAGAATGAAAACAATGTCGCGTTCACATGCCAGAAAAGTATTTTTTGCAGCAGGAGAAGTCTGCGTCTTTTGTAATTCCATGAATATTTTCCTCCTTTAGACTATTCCCCATTATAATTCTTTCGTCCTTTCGGTTCAATCCGGTTTTTGAATAAAAAACAAGGGGAGGACCGGGAAAGATTCCGGCAGATATCACAGAAAAAAAGAACGCCGTCAGTTGTAGGAGGAGAAAAAACTGTTATAATAAAAGACAGGATTCCCCTGCTGACAGGAAGGAAGAATCTCATTCCTGCAAGCAACGAGCCAGGCATACATGTCTGCATCGGTGTATCTGACCTGCAGAGGGAAAAGTGAGGTGTATGAAATGGAACAAATGTCACTATTTGACGACCGAGGGCAGTCTGCTCCCCTTGCCACCAGGCTGCGGCCGGATTCCCTGGAAGATTTTGCAGGCCAGGAGCATCTGCTGGGAAAAGGGAAGATCCTCAGGCAGCTTATAGAAAAAGACCAGATTTCTTCCATGATCTTCTGGGGGCCTCCAGGAGTGGGGAAGACCACTCTGGCCAGCATTATCGCAGGAAGGACCAGGGCCCAGTTTATTAATTTCAGCGCAGTTACCAGCGGCATTAAGGAAATCCGGGAAGTCATGAACCAGGCGGAGCTTGCCCGGAGAATGGGGCAGAGGACGGTGCTTTTTGTAGACGAGATCCATCGCTTTAACAAAGCCCAGCAGGATGCTTTTCTGCCCTTTGTGGAGAAGGGAAGTATCATTCTCATTGGCGCAACTACAGAGAATCCTTCTTTTGAGGTGAATTCAGCCCTTCTTTCCAGATGTAAAGTTTTTGTCCTGAGAGCCCTGGAGGTAAAGGATCTGCTGAAACTTTTAAACCATGCCCTGGAAAGCCCCAAGGGATTTGGAAATCAGCATGTGAAGATCACCCGGGAACAGCTTACTGCCATAGCGGAATTTGCCAACGGAGACGCCAGAACAGCACTGAATACCCTGGAGATGGCAGTGCTAAACGGAGAGATCAGCCCTGAGGGGATCCAGGTCACGGATCAGGGGCTGGAACAGTGTGTCAGCCGCAGATCTCTTCTATACGATAAAACCGGAGAAGAGCATTATAACCTGATATCCGCTTTACATAAATCCATGCGAAACAGTGACCCGGATGCGGCAGTGTACTGGATGTGCCGGATGCTGGAAGGAGGAGAAGATCCCCTTTATATTGCCAGACGGCTGATCCGGTTTGCCAGCGAGGATATTGGAATGGCAGACAGCCATGCTCTGCCCCTGGCAGTGTCTGTTTACCAGGCCTGCCATTTTCTGGGAATGCCGGAGTGCAATGTCCACCTGACCCATGCAGTAGTGTATCTGTCTATGGCGCCGAAATCCAACGCCCTGTACAGAGCCTGCGAAGCCGGCAAGGCTGATGTGAAGAATAAGAAAGCAGAGCCGGTCCCTCTGGTCCTGCGGAATGCGCCAACAAAGCTGATGAAGGAACTGGACTACGGGAAAGGTTACGAATATGCCCACAATACAGAAGAGAAGCTGACCCATATGCAGTGCATGCCTGACAGTCTGAAGGACAGAGTTTACTACCAGCCAACCACTCAGGGAGAAGAGGGAAAAGTGAAGGAGCGGCTGGAAGCGATCAAGGCCTGGAAGAAGAAGGAAAAGCTTTAAGTCATGCACATAAAAACATATCAAAAAAGATAAACACAGATACGGGAACTTCAAAATCTACAAAAACTACTTGTTTGATCCCCGGGTATTTTGTGGAATCTTCTGTCTGTCCCCGGAGAGGAAAATGTGCTATGATGAAGAAAAGCATTTTATATTTCAACATCCTGATCAACACTTCAAGGAGCTTCGGCTCTGTCTTATATTTCTATCGTTCATATCAAAGGAAAGAAATCTCAATGCTTTTATCCAAATCAAACAGCAGAGAGGTTTCTTCCTGAGAATATGAGCCGGAAAAGACCTTCTGCACAGATGAAAAAAGGAGGTCTTATTATGGAACAGACGAAGAACAACGGGGCAGCGGAAAACTTTACCGCCAATCGAAACTATAAATCCACGGTTTTTGCCATGCTCTTTGGGGACAGGGAAAGGCTGCTGAGATTGTACAATGCCATAAGCGGCAAGAATTATCAGGATCCGGAAGCGCTGGAAATCAACACTCTGGAGAACGCCATCTATATGGGAATGAAAAATGATCTTTCCTTCCTCATTGATGACAGATTATCTCTTTACGAGCACCAGTCTACCGTAAATCCCAATATGCCCCTGCGGTTCTTCTTTTACATTTCCGATTTATATTCCGGCATGACAGTGGAAGAGAACCTTTACAGCAGCAAGGCTTTATCTATTCCCGCCCCCTGCTTTGTGATCTTCTACAATGGAGCGGAGCCCCAACCGGACCGGAAGGTCCTGCGGCTGTCGGATCTTTACACGGTGAAGCCTAAAGAGGCGCAGCTGGAGCTGACGGCGGTGCTGCTGAACATCAACCGGAACCATAACCGGGAGCTGATGGAGGCATGCCGGGATCTGAAGGATTATGCGGAATACGTGGACAGGGTGCGGAAATACGCCAGGGAGCTGCCCCTGGCAGAGGCGGTGGAGCGCACCATCACAGAGTGTATCCGGGAAGGGATCCTGAAAGAGTTTCTGGAGAAGAACCGGGCGGAGGTGAAGAAGATGAGTATATACGAATACGACCAGGAAAAACATATCCGGATGGAGAGACAGGACGCCTGGGAGGAAGGAATAAAAGAGGGAGAACTCCGTGGGAGAAACGCCCAGCTTATCGAACAGATCAGGAAAAAGCTTGACAGGGGAAAGAACATTTCCCGGATAGCGGAGGAACTGGAAGAAACAGAGGATCGGGTACGGGAACTGATCCGGGAATATGGTTTGGAAAAGCCTCTTTGATCCTGACAATCTGGAGAAACCGGATCTGACGAAATCCGATGAAAACGTAAAAACCCCCCGGGAGCCTTGCATTTATGCAATAATTCCCGGGAGGTTTTGAGGTGTGCAACCGTCTATTTAAAATGTCAAACGCTTTTTGGCACTTTTACCGCTGCAGCTTCAGGATTCTGCAGAATCGGCTTCTTCCGTATCTTCTTCCGGTATATCGTTATGGGATTCAGATACAGTTACTACAATAGCTTCAGGATCTGTAAGCACATCTACATTTTCATTTTTGCTGATATCCAGGTCGCCTACCTTGATGGATTCTCCAACTTTCAGATTGCCTACGTCAATGGAAACTTTTTCTACCAGGTCGCCTGGGAGCGCTCTGTAAGAAATCTCTTCCAGAAGGAGCTGAAGCACTCCGTTCATAACTTTGTCATGATTTATCAGAACAACTTCTGCTACAGAATGTACCTTTTCACCTTTTACCAGAGCCTGGAAATCAATTTCGTCGACCTGGCCTTCTAACGGGTTAAAGTCCACTTCTTTAATCAGCACATCCATAGACTCACCGTCTATATCCAGCATTACCTGACTTCCTTTGCCGCTGGTCTTCAGCAAACGGTCTGCTGCGGATTTTTCAATCTTAATGGGGATAGAACCTTTAATTTCTTTACCGAATACATTACCGGTAACATATCCCTCACGTCTTAATCTTTTTGCTTTGATGGCCATGTCTCTTTTTTCAGCTTTTAAAGTATTCATTTATCTTTTCCTCCAAAAATCTGATTGCCCGACAGCCTTCTTTGCATTTTTTACAAATAGGTGTTGCCAAGTTCACTTCCTTGTTACATTGGTATTATAACACATATAGCGAATAAAACAAGTGAAAATTTTGTGAACTTTTGGATGCCTGTCTCTTTCTCAGGTACTTTTGATTATTCGATTAATTTTTGATAAGAAGTTTTTCCGCTTTCCAGAATGTACTGGTTTTTTCCGGTATCTGCGGTCATCTGCCTTTTGTGAAGCTGCCGGTAAGCCAGGGGGCCGGCGGCATAATATTTTTCAAAAGTATGAGCAAAATGCTGTCGGCTGTTATATCCTACGGCAAAAGCGATGTCAGTGATGTTCATGGAGCTGTTTGTCAGGAGAAAGGCCGCTTCTTCCAGTCTTTTTTTATTTATATATTCCATGATGCTGCACCCCAGGATCCTGGAAAAAAGAGACTGGAGATAGGATTTGTTGATCCCGGTATAGGCGGCCAGTTCCGGCACCCGTATGGTTTCATGGATATTCCGGTCAATATAGCCGCAGGCTTTTTTCAGATAATAAAGGCCGGTATTTCCCCTCTCATGGATCATGGAATAAGCCAGCTCGGCCAAGGCCCTGGAATAAAGAAGACAAAGGAGAAAATCGGAACTGTCCGGTGTTTTCTGAAGATGGGAGATCAGATCTTTTAAAGCATATCCCAGATTCCGCATGTCTGTCCCCTGGCGGTAAGAAGGTATTTTCTTCCAAAATTCCTGAAAATCCCTGCATTTGGAAAAAAGTTCGGCAAGGGGGAAGGAACCTTTTCCATAAGAAAAAGTAAATTCCAGATTTAAAATAGAACAGGGATGATCCGGGGCGATTTCAAGCCTGTGGGGAACCTTGGCGCCTATAAAGACGAAATGGTTAGGTTCTGCCTGAAAAATTTCTTTTCCGCAGAAAATCCTGCAGGTCCCGGCAGTTATATACATGATTTCAAAACTGTTGTGTACATGAAAGGGCATATGAAATTCGGGAAGAGTAAGGGCATAGAACGCTGTGATCTCTCCGAAAAGCGGACTGTTTTCCGGCATAAAGATGAACCTCCTGGCGCACTGCAGCCCCGGCAGTCTGAAATTGTAAAGGATGAACCGGGACCGCTGATTTATGCAGACAGTGTAGCACAAAAAAATAAATGCGGCAATATATTGCATTTTAAAAGAAAGAGGTCAATAGGTTGCACATGGGAAAACTTCAGAAGTTATAATGAATAAAACAAAAGAAACGGGAGGTTTTATCATGAGCTTTAAAGTTGCATTTATCGGAGCAGGAAGCCTTGTTTTTGCAAGGACATTGTTTACGGATATTATGTCGGTGCCGGAATTTCATAACATTGAAATTGCCTTTACCGATATCAATGAGGACAATCTGGAGAAAACCAGAGCCCTGTGCCAGCGGGACCTGGATGCCAATGGCATTCCGGTGAAGATCTTTGCCACTACAGACAGAAGAGAAGCTTTTAAAGGCGCCAGATATATTGTGAACTGCGTCCGTATCGGAGGCCTGGAGGCTTTTGAGACAGATATTGAAATTCCTCTGAAATATGGAGTGGATCAGTGTGTAGGTGATACTCTGTGTACCGGAGGCATTATGTACGGCCAGAGAGTGATTGCAGAAATGTTGAATTTCTGTAAAGATATCCGGGAAGTGGCGGAGCCGGGAGCAATCATGCTGAATTATTCCAATCCCAACGCCATGGCTACCTGGGCCTGCAACAAATATGGAGGAGTAAAGACTATCGGTCTGTGCCACGGAGAGATCCACGGAGAGACGCAGATTGCAGAAGTCCTGGGGATCCCCAGAGAAGAACTGGATATTATCTGCGCCGGGATCAATCACCAGACCTGGTATATCTCTGTAAAGCATAATGGAGAAGATATGATCCCGAAACTGCTGGAGGGATTTGAAAACCATGAAAAATACAGAGAAGAGGAAAAAGTAAGGATCGATATGCTGAGACGCTTCGGTTATTATTCTACTGAATCCAACGGCCATCTTTCGGAGTATGTAGCCTGGTATCGGAAGCGCCCGGAAGAAATCAAAGACTGGATCAACCTGGACAACTGGATTAATGGTGAAACAGGAGGGTATCTCCGGGTTACCAGAGAAGAGAGAAACTGGTTTGAGACAGATTATCCCAAGATTCTGAAGGAAGAGCCTAAAAAACTGGACGGTTCCGAGAGAGGAAAAGAACACTGCTCTTATATCATAGAATCACTGGAAACAGGAAGAGTTTACCGGGGACATTTTAATATGATGAACGAGGGCTGTATTACGAATCTTCCTTATGAATCAGTAGTAGAAGTGCCCTGCTATGTAGATGGAAACGGGATCAGCGTTCCCAAGGTAGGAGATCTGCCTCTTGGCTGTGCTGCTGTCTGCTCTCAGTCCATCTGGGTCCAGAAACTGGCTGTAGAAGCGGCTGTACATGGAGACGTGAAGCTTCTGAAACAGGCGGCTCTGATGGATCCTCTCACAGGAGCTGTCTGCAATCCTCCGGAGGTATGGCAGATGATCGACGAGATGCTGGTGGCTCAGGAAAAATGGCTGCCTCAGTACACAGAAGCTATCAAAGAAGCAAAAGAAAATCTGGCAAAAGGAGACCTGATCCCTGCAAAAGATTACCATGGAGCTGCCAGACTGCGGGAAAAAACACCTCAAGAAGTAGCTGCTGAACATGAAGCAAGGAAGATAACGGTATAATCGAAGAATAGTTTTGGAATATTGCTTTTTAAGATCACATATGCTATAGTGCCGTTAGGCAAAGAGATATAACATGAGTCAAGCATGGACTCACCAAGTGCCCCCCTCGGATGGCAGTCCGAGGGGGGCTTTTTCCATTACGGCGGAAACAAACCGAGGTTAGTTGTCATGACCATCGCTGTCTAACCATTTGATGATGTAGTGGCAGGCTACACCACCCACGACTGCGACTAGAAGAGATATAACAAAATCAAGCACGTTCCCACGCCCTTTCCATTGTCGGATTGGGTATGACAACAAAAAATTATAGCACTCTATTCTGCAATTTTTTGTCGCTTTTGCTCATGTTTACAACAATATTTTTGACAAATATAAGCTGCTTTTTTATTTTATGGCTTATTTTTTAGAAAATCTTTTGAACCTTAGAATGACAATGTCCATAGAAGAACATACTATTACTACTCTATATTGGAAAGGAATCCTGCTATGTTCTTCGACTACTATTATATTCTCTGGGTGCTGCCTGCAGTGATCTTTGCTATATGGGCCAGCGCCAGAGTGAGCACTACATTTCAGAAATATTCCGCCCAGCTTTCTCATCTTGGCCTTTCAGGAAGTCAGGCAGCCAGAAAAGTATTGGAAGCTGCCGGGGTGTATCAGGTTCAGATAGAAAAAACCGGAGGAAGTCTTACAGATCATTATGACCCAAGAACCAATGTTATTCGCCTTTCTGACAGTGTCTGTAACCGGACTTCCACGGCAGCTATCGGTGTAGCAGCCCATGAGGCCGGCCACGCCATCCAGTATGCCCAGGGATATCTTCCCATTAAGATACGGAATGCCATTATACCGGTGACCAACATCGGTTCCCGGCTGGCTCTTCCATTGATCCTTATCGGCCTGTTCTTTGCAGGAGAAGGAGGGGGACTGGGGAATCTGGCTTATCTTGGAGTGCTTTGTTTTGGGCTTTCCACCTTATTTCAGCTGATCACTCTCCCGGTAGAATTTGACGCCAGCAGACGGGCTCTTCGTGCCCTGGAAAGCACACATATCTTAACCGGAGAAGAATTATATGGAGCAAGGAAAGTGCTTACGGCAGCGGCCCTTACCTACGTGGCAGCCCTGGCTGTGTCGCTTACCCAGCTTTTCCGGCTTCTGGCTATTGTCAACAGGAGAAATGGGAGGAGATGAATCCTCCATTCAGTCATATCCACTAAAATTCCAGCATGAAATTTGTTAAACATTACCCTCTTGAATCTTTTCGGAACCTGTGGTAGATTAACCATAGAAAGTATCGGAAACGTTACCGATACCGTTACCAGAAATCCGGCGAATCCTTCTGCGAAAAGGTGCTTTCGCATACCAGTGGATCCGCCCAATGTAAAAAAAGGAGATCGATCATGAGAGAAAGCGGTGTTCTGCTTCCGGTAGCCAGCCTTCCGTCAGATTATGGGATTGGCTGTTTCTCTAAGGAAGCCTATGAATTTGTGGATCAGTTAAAAGCAGGAGGACAGAAGAACTGGCAGATTCTTCCTCTGGGACCTACCGGATACGGAGACTCTCCCTATCAGTCTTTTTCTACTTTTGCAGGTAATCCATATTTTATCGACCTGGAGACACTGATTAAAGAGGAACTGCTCACCAGAGAAGAATGCAATGCCTGTGACTTTGGGAATCATGCAGAATTTATTGATTATGAGAAGATTTACTTTTCCAGATTTAAGATCCTCCGGAAGGCCTTTGAACGGTTTGTGCCTGACGAAGAGTTTGAAACATTCGTAGAAGAAAATAAGGCCTGGCTGGAAGATTATGCCCTTTACATGGCAATCAAGAACAGTCTGGGCGGCATTAGCTGGAGCCAGTGGCCGGCAGATCTGAAAAGAAGAGTGCCCCAGGCCATAGAAGAGAAGAAAAAAGAACTGGCGGAAGAGATCCAGTTTATCCGCTTTCAGCAGTATGAGTTCACAAAACAGTGGACAAAACTGAAAAAATACGCCAATGATCAGGGAATCCGCATCATCGGAGATATTCCCATCTATGTAGCTTTTGACAGCGCCGATGCCTGGGCTGATCCGGAGCTTTTCCAGTTTGATGAGGAGTGTACGCCCACAGCTGTGGCAGGTTGTCCTCCCGATGCTTTCGCAGCTACCGGCCAGCTTTGGGGAAATCCTCTTTATGACTGGGAATACCACGAAAAGACAGGTTTTGCCTGGTGGATCCGGAGACTGGAATACTGCTATAAGCTGTATGATGTGGTCCGGGTAGATCATTTCCGGGGATTTGACGAATATTACGCTATTCCATACGGAGACAAGACCGCAGAGTTTGGAAAGTGGAGAAAAGGCCCTGGCCTGAAACTCTTTAAAGCTGTGAAGGAAGCTATGGGGGAGACTCCCATCATCGCAGAGGACCTTGGCTATCTTACAGACAGCGTAAGACAGCTGGTAAAGGACACCGGATATCCGGGAATGAAGGTGCTGCAGTTTGCTTTTGACTCCAGAGAGGAAAGCGATTATCTTCCTCACAATTATGAACATAACTGTGTGGTATATACAGGGACCCACGATAACAATACCATCCTGGGCTGGCTGGATGAGATGTCTCCTGAGGACAGACTTCTGGCAGAGAGGTATCTGAATAACCGGTATACCAGAAAAGAAGATATGCCCTGGGACTTTATCCGTCTGGCAATGGCTTCTGTGGCAGATCTGGCCATCACTCCTATACAGGAATTCCTCTGCCTGGGAGGAGAGGCAAGGATCAACCGGCCTTCCACACTGGGCACTAACTGGAAGTGGAGACTTCTAAAAGGACAGATCACTCACGAAGTTACAGGAAAAATGTATGACATGACAAAGCTCTACGGCAGGCTGTAAGCCGGAGCTTTCAGCAGACAGGAAAGACTCCCCGGGGAGTCGCAAAAAGGCGGGATGTAAAATGGCAGGAATGACCATTAAAGATATTGCAAAAAAATGCGGAGTAGGGGTGAGTACTGTCTCCAGAGCCATGAATAATCACCCGGATATTAATCAGGAAACTAAGGACAAGATCCTGCGGGTGATCGCAGAGTCCAACTATATTCCCAACAACAGCGCCAGGAACCTGAAACGGTCAGAGGCCAAAGCGATTGCCGTACTGGTAAAAGGCCTGGGAAATACTTTTTTCGGAGAGCTGGTAAGCGGCCTGGAGAGAGAATGTGAGAAAAAAGGATACAGCTGTATCCTCCAGCATGTGGAGGAACAGGACAATGAACTGGATGTGGCTCTGTATGTGGCAAAGGAGAAAAAGCCCAGGGGAATGATCTTTCTGGGAGGAAATTTCTCCCATCCAAAAGAAAAAATAGAGCAGTTAGGGATTCCCTGTGTCCTCAGTACCATCTGTACATATGGAGAGCAGGAACAGAGCTTCGGAACGGTATCTGTAGATGACTTTCAGGAGAGCCGGAAGATGACCGAATATCTTCTGGGCCTGGGCCATGAGAGGATTGCTCTTCTCACAGCTCCCAGAGAAGACGAAAGCATCGGTAAGCTGAGGCTTATGGGATATCAGAAGGCCCTTTCGGAGAGGGGCGTTCCTTTCAGAGAAGGGCTGGTGGCCTATATGGATGCCAGCGAGGACCGGTATTCTTTTGCCACAGGTTACCGGCTGGCAAAGAAACTTCTGGATAAAGGAGAAAGCTTTACTGCCTTATACGCCACCTCGGACACACTGGCCATCGGGGCCTGCAGAGCCCTGAAAGAAGCAGGCCTGGAGATCCCCGGAGACTGTTCTGTGGCAGGTTTTGACGGCATGGATATGGGAGCTTACTATATTCCCAGCATTACTACTATCCGTCAGCCGGTAGAGCAGATCGCAAAGGCTTCCGCAGGATTGCTTTTTAATATGATTAAGGGCAAAGAAAAGCCCGGTAAGCTGATCTATGAAGGCCAGCTTTTGATAAGAGAATCCACAGCAAAAAGAAAGAACATGTAACCCCTTATATAGAAATGCGGACCTTGGAACCGCAGGAAAATTTTCAGGAGGAAAATATCATGGAAGAAAGATTACAGACACTGTTAAATGAAAAATTCGGAAAAAATCTGGACACCTGCAGTCAGGCAGAACTTTTCCAGGCTCTGATGATCCTGACAAAGGAAGAGACACAGAAACTTCCCCAGAATCAGGGAAATAAGAAACTTTATTACATTTCTGCAGAATTCCTTATCGGAAAACTGCTGTCCAACAATCTGATCAATCTGGGACTGTATGAGGAAGTGGAGAAGGTCCTGGAAAAACATGGACAGAAGCTGTGCGAGATCGAAGAACTGGAGCTGGAACCTTCCCTTGGAAACGGGGGTCTGGGCCGTCTGGCAGCCTGTTTTCTGGATTCTATCGCCACGCTGGGACTTCCGGGAGACGGTATCGGACTGAACTATCACTTCGGCCTGTTCCGGCAGATGTTTGAGGACCACAAGCAGAAAGAAGTAAAGAATCCCTGGATCACCCAGGAGAGCTGGCTGGTGCGTCAGCCTGAAACCTTCCAGGTGCCTTTTAAAGATTTTACACTGAAGTCTGTTTTATATGACATTGACGTTCCCGGTTACGAGTCCGGCTGCAACCGCCTTCATCTTTTTGATGTAGATACCATTGATGAAAGCCTTGTACCGGAGGACAGTATTGACTTTGACAAAAAGAAGATTCAGAAGAACCTTACCCTGTTCCTTTACCCGGATGACTCGGATGATGATGGACGGAAGCTCCGTATCTACCAGCAGTATTTTATGGTAAGCTGCGGCGCCCAGCTGATCCTGAAAGAGTGTGAGGATAAAGGCTATGATCTCCATAAACTGAATGAGCATGTGGTGATCCAGATCAACGACACCCACCCATCTATGGTCATCCCGGAACTGATCCGTCTTCTTACCGGAAAAGGATTTACCATGGATGAGGCTGTGGAAGTTGTGCGCAAGACCTGCGCTTATACAAACCACACCATCCTGGCAGAAGCTCTGGAAAAATGGCCCATGGACTATCTGGAAGAAGTGGTTCCTCATCTTCTCCCTATTATCAAAGAACTGGATGAGAGAGTGAGAGAGAAATATACCGATGAGTCTGTATATATCATTGATGAAGACGAAAGAGTCCACATGGCTCACATGGATATCCACTACGGATTCTCTGTAAACGGCGTGGCTGCCCTTCACACAGAGATTCTGAAGAATACAGAGCTGAACAACTTCTATAAGATCTATCCGGAGAAGTTCAACAATAAGACCAATGGCATTACTTTCCGTCGGTGGCTCCTTCACTGCAACAGGGAACTGTCTGCCTATATTGAGTCCCTCATCGGACCGGGATTCAAGAAGAATGCAGATGAGCTGGAAAAGCTGCTGGCATATAAGGATGACGAAAAAGTACTGGAGAAACTGGCTCAGATTAAAGTGGAGAAAAAACTGGAGTTTAAGAAGTTCATGAAAGAGACCCAGGACATGGATCTGGACGAGAACTCTATCTTCGATGTTCAGGTAAAACGTCTCCATGAGTACAAACGCCAGCAGATGAACGCTCTGTATGCAATTTATAAATACCTGGATATTAAGGCCGGAAATAAACCGAAAACGCCTATCACCATGATTTTCGGCGCTAAGGCTGCACCGGCTTATGTGATCGCAAAGGATATCATCCACCTGATCCTCTGCCTCCACGACCTGATCGAGAATGATCCGGAGGTGAAACCATATTTCCGTGTGCTGATGATCGAGAATTACAATGTTTCTAAAGCTGCCAAGGTAATTCCTGCAGCAGATATTTCCGAGCAGATCTCTCTGGCTTCCAAAGAGGCTTCCGGAACAGGAAATATGAAGTTCATGCTCAACGGCGCCCTGACTCTGGGAACAGAGGACGGAGCCAACGTAGAGATCCGTGACCTGGTTGGGGATGAAAACATCTATATCTTCGGAAAACGTCCTCAGGAAGTCATCGACCTGTATGCAGAAGAAGCTTACTGTTCAAAAGATATTTACAAGAAAGACAAACTGATCCACAAGCTGGTAGACTTTATCATCGGAGAGGAGCTGCTGGCTATCGGAGATAAGGAAAGCCTTACAAGACTTCACAAAGAGCTGGTAGGCAAAGACTGGTTCATGACCCTTCTGGATACCAGAGAGTACATTGAGACCAAAGAAAAGATCTATGC
>DXFG01000211.1 GCA_019114545.1 Candidatus Blautia pullistercoris
AGGCCATCGCGCAGCGATTTTGTTCAATTCCAATTTATCCGCTTAACCAACTGAAAGTTACTTCTCTCTTTTATGTCTGTCAACAAGTAATAAAATAAACATAACAAACCATACTGCCCATGAAATCAAGCAACCGATTCCTGGATATTGAATATCTATGAGTATTCCCAGAAGAAACGGCAGCGACATAAATATCATTCTTTTACCATAAGACTTACACATAGCGTTTTCATCATATTTTTTTCGCTCATCTTCTGACTTCTCATTGTAACCCGTCAAGAATTTGACAGCTTTCCCTTCTGATTTATAAAAAACTATTCCAAATAAAAAGAAAATCAGTGCCATTGTGAAATCGATTATAATACAGATTATCATATTCCTCCTTGAGTGCAGTCAATTCCAATTTATATACCATATAGTCAAAGCACTTATAATGATTTTTTCAATCATAACGCACCTCTGCACAGGATAGCAGACATAGTCTCTGCTAATATTCCTATCACTTTTGAAATATGTCCAGTGCATGGCTGGTAACTCCCGCTAAATCCTCCCGTTCACAGGTAGCAAAATGATATTTCAGATATAGCTGAAAGGTTTCCTCATCCATAGAATCTATATTCTCTCTCAGAAGCAGAGCACATCCGTCTGTGGCAACATAATGAAGCCTTGTAACCGGAAAAACAGACATCAGTTCATCTATATCTTCCTTTCGTACAAGTTCAAACAGATCCTTGGGCTCTGATTTTGCTCCAAAGGTTTCAGGGTCCAGAAGTCCTTCCCGGACATAGTCTGCAACGCTGATATTTCCCCGATGAAATCCCTCGTCAAGAAGGCAGCCATCTGAAATCACATAAGCAGCAAAAATAATGCCTCCCTGTTTAGTCACCCGGACTGCCTCACGGATCGCCTGCTCTTTATCTTCTTTGCTGTAAAGATGATAAAGAGGCCCAAGGAGCAGTGTTATGTCATAGATGTCGTCTGGAAATGCAGACAGATCCAAGGCGTTTCCCTGGCAGATGGTGATGTTTTCCTCCGGCAATGTATTTTTCCGGAAAATATCGATATTATGCTGTATTAATTCTACCCCGTCCACAGAATATCCCCGGCGTGCCAGTGCATGGGAATATCTCCCTGTGCCGGCTCCGATCTCCAGTACACGATCGCCGGGGCGTATGTACTTTTCTATATAGCGCATAGTAGTAAGGAACTCCACAGAGCCATGTTTGGGCACCAGCCGCTGGTCCTCGTCATAATGATTATAGAATTCGATCAGATATGGATTTGTGTTCATTTTTGCCCCCTTTTAACAGTGTTCCTGTCGCTTCTTATAGCAGATAATCTGAGGTTCTTCTCCATTGCACTTATAGGAACAGACCAGAAGATATTCATGATCTCCCACAATCCCATAGCACCGGTCCCTTCCGGGAATTTCTATCTGATTTCCCAGGTAAATATTATTATCCTCCAACAGTTTTACCGATTGCCCGTTAGCAAGGGGATACTCCAGATTCACGTAGAATCCATTCAGCAGATTCAGGTCTTTTACTTCCAGGCCTTCTATTTCCAGACTGTTAAATTCATCGGTCAATTTTTTCTTAAATTCTTCAAAGGCCGCAAAGCCTCTTTGTTTGATAATTTCAGCGGCAATGCACTTTCCTCCAAAGGGGTGTCCCTCTGTTTTTATGCAGCCGCCGCAGTCCTCTCTTCGCCCACATGCTTCGCAGCAGTCCAGGCCGCAGATTGATTTCACAGCTTCACTTTCTCCCATTTTAAAACTTTCCTCCATCAGATATACCTTCTTACTCTTTTCATATATTCTCTGTAACGATCCCCAAATTTCCGGATACACCATCTTTCCTCTGCAAGGATGATCCAGTGGACAGAAATCTGGAACAGGGTCACCAGCCCCAGCAGGATCCCGGACCGGGTCAAAACTTTGAGACCCATTCCCGGTTTCAGCACGGTCTTTATATATTCCATAGTGACTTTGCCCATGGCCTGCACTGCCTTATGATCCATATTCCCTCCTGCAGACAACTTTCAAAATACTTCTTGAACATTTTTATCTTTATAAAAATAATAGCAAATCTCCCCGGCATACACAATAAATTTCCAACTATAACCTGAAAAAAGCCTGCCCTGTACTGGTTTTGCACAAAGCAGGCTTTCCTTTGCTTAATGGGAACTTTTTCTTTTCCATTTTATCTCCGACAGTCCCAGCCCGGTCAAAGTAAGCAGAACACCCAGAGCCGACATTATGCCTATCTGTTCATGTAAGATAAGAACAGAGGTGACCACGGTGATTACCGGCACCAGATAGATATAAATACTGGTCTTTACAGCCCCCAGCTTCTTTACAGAAAAATTCCAGGTCACAAAGCAAAGAGCTGAGGCTCCGGCTCCCAGATAAAGGATATTCAGCAGATTCACCGGTTTTAAAAGGGGCGCCGCATTCAACCGGAAATCCATGAGAAAGGATGCCGGAATCATAAACAGGAGTCCGTAGAAAAAAGTCCTCCTGGTAGTCAGTACCACGGGATACCCCAGGCTGCTGATCTTTCTGGATAAAATAGAATATACCGCCCACACCAAGGCCGCCAGCAGGGCCAGAAGATCTCCTGAAGGATTCAGCTTTAGTTCTGCTCCGTTAAAACTGATCATGATGATTCCCGCCATTGCCAGGAAGAAACCGATAAAAAACGGGATTCCCAGCTTCTCTTCCTGGCTGGCTGCACCCAGGAATAAATGGGCCAGTATGGCGGTGAAAAAGGGCGCTACAGAAATGATCACGCCTACATTAGAGGCCAGAGTATAAGTCAGGGCAATATTTTCCAGAAGATAATAGAGGCAGATCCCGGATAAACCGGCTCCCACAAACAGCAGCTCTTCTCCCTTTCCTTTGGTTTTCAATCTTCTTGGACTGATCAGCAGCAGGATCACAAATCCCAGTATAAAGCGAAAAACCAGTATTTCCACAGGCTGAAAATCCTCCAGAAGGACCTTGGTAGAAATAAAGGTAGTTCCCCAGATAAGGATGGTCAAAGCTGCTGTGAAATGTCCTGTATAGTTTTTATTCTCCATGTTCCCCTGTTCCTGTCCTTTCTTTAAGACGGGATCAAACTATGGTCCGGCAATTTTTCAAAGACGGACGGGTTTAGCCTGACAAGTTATTTTTCCACCTCAAAGGGCAGCCGGTCCAGAATATCCTTTTCCATATCTACTCCCGGGTATACTTCGATCAGTTTCAGACCTTTGGGCGTCAGACGGAAAACACACCGTTCTGTTACATACAGAACCTTCTGTCCGTTGGCAATGGCCCTTTTTGCGGAAAAGCTCACGCTGGCTACCTTGTCCACAAATTTGGGAATGGAGCCTTCCTTGTGTATGGTCACAACTCCCTTTTTCTGGGAGACTTCGAGCCCTTTTGTATTAAAGGTCATACAGAACACAACGGTGGGGGTCTTTGCCGTAATATTGGCAAATCCTCCGATTCCGGCAAAAGCTCCTGGTCCCCGGTGGGCGTTGACGTTTCCTTCTTTGTCCACTTCCAGGGCTCCCATAAAGCAGATATCCAGGCCTCCGTTGTCGTAAAGGTCAAACTGATTAGCCATATCATAGACAGAGGACGCCCCGATCATGGCGCCGAAAACCTCCCCGGAAACCGGAAAGCCTCCAATGCCTCCTGACTCCACAGTAAGGGTCACCATATCCAGCATACCGTTTT
Source organism: Candidatus Blautia pullistercoris (assembly GCA_019114545.1). Classification (GTDB taxonomy): domain Bacteria; phylum Bacillota; class Clostridia; order Lachnospirales; family Lachnospiraceae; genus Blautia; species Blautia pullistercoris. Next base: position 3,725 of record DXFG01000211.1, read on the forward strand.
TTCTGGTATGTCTGGAAACCATTTCCGGAAGGCCGATACCGATATTGACAATATCGTCCACCCGCAGCTCTTTCGCCGCCCTTCTGCCGATAATGTTCCCTACCACATTATTATTAGACTGTTTTGCAGACACCGTATCGATCTTCTCATTCCACATGCTCCAGTCTTCATAGGGGATCTCGAAACTTCCTGTCAGGGCCTTATAGGCTTCATTCCGCTCCTCCGGCTCTGCCACTACGATAGCGTCTACCAGACATCCCGGGATAATGGCATTTCTGGGACGGGAAGGAGTGTTCACCAGACGGTCCACCTGAACGATCACCTTTCCGTGGTTTGCCTTGACCGCCTGGCAGATAGACAGGGCATCCCCGGACATAAACATATCGTCAAAGGAAATATTCCCCTTGCGGTCCGCCGCCGTCCCTTTGATCAGGGCAACAGTAATCTTAGGCAGTTTATAATAGAGAAATTCTTCTCCATCCACCTCTACATATTTCACCAGAGAATCATCAATGGAAATCCGGTTGATCCCCGGTCCTTCCTTTCTGGGATCCACAAAAATATCCAGTCCTACTTTGGAAAGAGCTCCCGGCAGTCCTCCCGCCTGGGCCCGGATAGCGTGGGAAATGCAGCCCAGAGGCAGGTTATAAGCCTCAAATCGGTCTTCCAGCACCAGTTTTTTCGTACTGAGCATTGCTCCGAAATGACCGCAGATCAGCCGGTCCACTGCTCCTTCCCGGATATAGCCTTCTGCATTATGTTCTTCGTCCCAGACACCAAAGCCTGCGCTGGAAACGATGGTCAGATGCCGGGGCGACTGCATTCTCATATATCTCCGGTAAATGGCTTCATGAAGCTCCACCGGATTTTCAATCCCCACAAAAGAATTGACACAAATACAGTCTCCGTCCCGGATCAGCCGGATCGCCTCATCTGCGCTCATGATCTCATACATAACATGTCTCCCCCTGTAAATATTATGAAGATAATACTAGCAGAATCCTTTTCCAAAGTCCAGCAGAAATCTCTCGTTCTCTGCCTGTGGGCCTGAAAAACAGTTCTCACC
>DXFG01000212.1 GCA_019114545.1 Candidatus Blautia pullistercoris
GTCCTTTATCTGATTCTAACTCCCATACCAGTTCCAGATTGTCCTCTTCTTCCTTCTCGTTACAGCCTGTAAAAGCAGTTCCCAGAACTGCCAAAAGCAGCAGCATTATCCCAATTCTTATTTTCATCATAAATCCTTTCCGTCCTGCAGTTTTATGTGTACTTCTGCATTTCTATACGCCTCAGCATTTTGTATGCCATTGTATCTGAGTACAGTATGCATGCTTGACGGGATTTTTATACATCCCGGCTAAATTCACCTGCAAAATAGTTCGAAATAGATAGCTCGCTCTGCCGGCTGCATATTATCATGTATAAAGGGAAATGGCTGCAATCCTGCAAGCGGATCACAGCCATTTCCCCGGATAAGCTGAAAATGGGACTCGAACCCACGACCCCTTCATTACGAGTGAAGTGCTCTACCAACTGAGCTATTTCAGCAATTCTCTGCAAGAATTGATTTTACTGGATTTTTAAAGATATGTCAAGAATTTCTTTCACAAAAGAATCGCCAATGCCTTAGAATATTTGTTCTTAAGTCTTTCGGTCAAAGTGTCCCGCTGGCTTAGATGATCTTTCATATCTGCCAGCTTCACCCACCATACCTCCGGATAAATGGTCTGGGCATTTTTGATAGAGATTATGTAGTCCTCATAGGATTCTTCGTTTTTCCCATGAGTAATGTAATTCATATACTTTACCAGCCTCCTGGTTTCATCCAGGGCAAGTATCTCTGCTGTCCCGCAGTCGGAGTCCTCCCACACATCATGGATCCAGGCCAGGGCAATACACCGCTCCCTCAAGTGTTCCGGTATCATGCGGTTCTGTTCTGTATACCTGGCTACTCTCTCTGAATGCTGGTAGGTTTTCTCATCAAGATACTTTTCGGCAAGTTTTTTCGCTTCCTCTATCACCCTGACCACTCCTTTTCTGAAGGACATCTTTTTATCTGATTTAACAATACCTTATATTTTCGCATTTTGCAACTTGTGATTTTCACGAATTTCACATTTTTAATCCTCTTGTCAAAATGTCTGACAAAAGATATAATAGTGACCGCAAGGTGGTGATTTTATGTGTTTCTGCAAAAGTGCCCTGCTGAATGCAGAACTCTATGCAAGGTCCAATGAGGTGTGCCTGGCATAGAGTAGTGTACTAGCACCTCTTCATTGGATTTTGCTCTGGAAAATACAAAATTTATATTGAAGGAGAAAATACCAATGAATGATCGCAGAAAATTTAATAAATATATTGTATTCTGGCTTACCCAGTCTCTCTCTGAGCTGGGCAGTTCCATGACAAGCTTTGCCCTGGTGATCTGGGCTTACGGACAGACCTGCTCTGCCCTGTCTGTATCTCTTATGACTTTTTGTTCCTATGTGCCATTTGTAATCGTAAGCCTTTTTGCCGGCAGCTTTCTGGACAGCCACAAGAAAAAGTCTGTTTTGCTGCTTTCTGATACTTTTGCGGCAGTCTGTACCATAGCAGTGTGCCTTCTTGCCCTTTGGGGAAAACTGGAGATCTGGCACATTTATCTGGCCAACATCCTGATCGGCTTTATGAATGCCTTCCAGTCCCCTGCCCTGTCTGTGTCCCTGGGAATCCTGGTTCCTGAAGAATATCGTTCCCGGGCCAGCGGCATGAGTTCTTTTTCTTCTAACCTGATCACAGTCGTAACTCCAATGCTGGCCGCTGCTCTTTTCTCGTTTGGAGGATTGAAGGGAATTCTATTTATAGATCTTCTCACCTTCCTTTTGGGAGCAGGAATCCTGTTTTTCTTTATCTCCATTCCGGAAGCTTCTCTGAAAGAACAGATAGGAGAAAAGCAGGGACCTTTTACAGGTTTTCTCTGGGGCTGGAGATTTTTGAAAGCACACAAGGGTATTCTATACATTATCCTCAGTATGAGTATGCTAAATTTTTTCTCCAGATTAACTTATGAAAATATCCTGTCTCCTATGATCCTGGCCAGGAGCCAGAGCAGCTCAGTCCTGGGAATTGTCACCGGAATTCTGGGAGCAGGCGGCATACTGGGCGGGATCCTGGTATCTCTGCTGAAGCTTCCAAAAGACAATCAGAAGGTCATGTATCTTTCTGCTGCCCTTTCCTTCCTCTTTGGAGATATTACCATGGGACTGGGACAGAATGTTTATATTTGGAGTCTGGGAGCTCTGTTTGCCAGCGTTCCCATTCCCTTTATCCTGGCAGCTCAGAATGTTATGATCTATCACTGGATCCCTGCCGAAATACAGGGGCGGATCTTTGCTGTGCGCAATGCCCTTCAGTTCGGCACTATACCTGTCGGGATCCTGCTGGGCGGTTTTCTGGCAGACTATGTTTTTGAACCTTTTATGGAATCCCATGTTCCTCTGGCCCTGTTTCTGACTGGTATCACCGGAGATACGCCAGGAAAGGGGATGGCAGTGATGTTTCTCTGCACAGGGATCCTGGGATTTTCATCCAGTATCTTCTGGATGAGAAACCGGCATATCCGGGAGATATCCAGAACAGATTAGGCCTATTCCATATTCCATTTGCAATTTCCAGGAACAAGAGCAGTTGTTGCTGCTTAATCCGCCAGAATACGGTTCAGATGGTCAAAAGCTGGTTTCAAACCGTATAATTGCTTGTAAATATACGGTTAAAATCCACTAAAATTTATTTTTACCCGTACTACCTGTAATTGTACGGGTAAAATTCCAAAAAGCTGATTTTCTACCGTTCTGACTCCTGTAAT
>DXFG01000213.1 GCA_019114545.1 Candidatus Blautia pullistercoris
TCTATACTGCAGAGACGGACTTCATAGACGAAGAATCCGCCCGGCAGGCAGTCTCTGCTGTCCTTCGCTTTCTTACCAGAATGGGGATCCTGAAATATAATTGCCATAACGGCTATATTGCCACCGTGATCTATGAAGAGGAACTTATGTCTGTCAGGACCAATACAGGAGGGATCTACAGAAGACTCTGCCGGCCTGGTGATGAGGTTTATACCGGACAGCCTCTGGCAGAAATCTTGGACCCTTATGAGGGATATGTGACTTCCACAATCTTATCCCCCACAGATGGGATTATCTTTTTCACCCACAAAAAGCCTCTGGCTACAGAGAACGAAGTGATCTGCAAGATTATACGGCGGCTGCATAACTGATAAAGCAACCCTTGTACACTGAGGGTATAATACAGAAAAGACCAGAGAACGGAGAATTACCTGAAGGGAAAGCACTCAGGGCACCTGGTCTTTTTTGTTATGCTTTCAACTATATATGGAGAATAAATCAAGATAGACAAATCCTCTTAGAATGGATTATACTGTAAGAACAGATGATAATATCTGCTCTGACAAATGGAGTATTGACAGAAAGGAAGTTTGTTATGGGAGAGCGATTGACCCAAAGCGATGTGAAAAAGATCCAGGAGGAGATTGACTACCGGAAACTGGTGGTAAGGAAAGAGGCCATCGAGGCTGTAAAAGAAGCCAGAGCCCAGGGTGATCTTAGTGAGAACTTTGAGTATTATGCAGCCAAGCGGGATAAGAATAAAAACGAGAGCAGGATCCGTTATCTGGAGAGAATGCTGAAAACCGCCACGATTGTTTCTGACACCTCCAAAACAGGAGAGGCAGGTATGAACAACTTTGTGGAAGTTTATTTTGAAGATGATGATGAGACAGAAAGGTATAAACTGGTGACCTCCATCAGAGGAAATTCCCTGGATAACAAGATCAGTATAGAATCTCCTCTGGGAAAGGCTATCCTGGGACATCATGAGGGAGACAGGGTCTATGTGAAGATCAATGACAATGCAGGTTATTATATTCAGATCAAAAAAATAGAAGATACCACAGATGATGAGGCAGACGCTATCCGGAGCTTTTAGCGTAAATACAGAATAGAGAGCGGATTCCCTGGCTGAACAGGGAAGAACTGTAGCTGAGGTGAAGAAATGATTTACTGTGTGGAAGACGAAAGAAATATCAGGGAGCTTCTGGTATATACTCTGGGCAGCAGCGGTTATGAGGCAAAAGGAGTGGCCAATGGCAAAGAACTGAAAAAGGCTTTAAAAGAGGAAATACCGGATTTGATATTGCTGGATATTATGCTTCCGGGAGAAGACGGATATGCAGTTCTGGAATATCTGAAAGGAAGGCCGGATACTCAGGACATCCCTGTGATCATGGTCACCGCCAAAGAGGCGGAGTATGACAAGGTCCGGGGACTGGAAGGGGGGGCAGATGATTTTATCACCAAACCTTTCGGTATGATGGAGTTTCTGGCCAGAGTCAAGGCCGTGCTGCGCAGGACAAAAAAGCAGGAACAGCCCAAAGAGTATCATTACAAAGGTCTGACTGTAGACATGAAAAGCCGAAAAGTCTGGGAGAATGGGAGAAGTGTAGATCTCACCCTGAAAGAATTTGAACTGCTGCGGTACCTGCTGGAAAACCATGGAACGGTTCTCAGCAGGGAAAAGATCCTGGAAAAGATCTGGGGATATGAGATCTACGGGGAAACCAGAACGGTGGATGTCCATATCCGTACCCTCAGGCAGAAACTGGGAGAGGCAGGTGCCATGATTGAAACTGTCCGGGGCGTAGGTTACCGTATAGGAGAAGAAATATGAGACAGAAGATCATGACTCATGTGACTGTGCTGGTGATCTTATCTGTACTCCTTACCTACCTCTCATCCAGCCTGGTCCTTTATTATAAATACAGAGGGGACATGGAGGCAGACGTAATGAAAGAGGCAGAATATATCCGGTATGCACTGGAAAATGTAGGGGAAGAGTATCTGGCACAGGATCTGGGCCAGTTGACAACCAGCCGTATCACGGTGATAGATTCCCGGGGGAGGCTGGTCTACGATTCAAATCCAGATAATACTGAGGAAAAATATGAAGAGATGGAAGAATTTCAGGAGGCCGGGAAGAAGGGTACCGGTCAGTCTCTGAAATTTTCCAGGATATTGTCCCAGCAGACGTTTTACTATGCAGTAGAGCTGGAAAATGGCGATATCCTCCGGGTGGGAAAAACCGTGGATAGTATTTTTTGTACTATGCTTTCCTGTTTTCCTCTTCTGGGTCTGATGATGGTACTGATCCTGATCGTGGGATTTCTCTACATGAAGCACCAGACCAAAAAGCTTATCCAGCCTATTAACAGTCTGGATCTGGAAAATCCTTTGAAAAATGTAGTCTATGAAGAGCTGCGGCCCCTTCTGAAGCGAGTAGACCAGCAGAACCGGCAGATCGCCAGCCATGTGGAAGAATTAAAACAGGCGGAGAGGGTAAGAGAAGAATTTTCCGCCAATGTATCCCATGAACTGAAAACGCCTCTCATGTCCATCTCCGGCTATGCGGAGATCATGAAAAACGGCATGGTACGCCAGGAGGATGTGCCGGAATTTGCAGCCAGAATCTATGATGAAGCAGCCAGGCTCACCAGTCTGGTCCAGGACATTATTGAACTGTCTAAACTGGATGAGAAAAACGGCGAGCTGCCTCTGGAAACGGTAGATCTGTATGAACTGGTCCGGGATGTCTCCAGGAATCTGGCCCTTCCGGCAGGCAAAAAAAATATTTCTGTCCAGACAGAGGGCTGTCCGGCAAAAATCCGGGGAGTACGTCATGTACTATATGAAATGTTTTATAACCTGGTGGATAATGCGGTGAAATATAACCGGGAAGGCGGCTGGGTAAAGGTCCGGCTGGAATCCGGTGATAAAGGTCCTGTATTTACTGTGGAGGATAATGGAATTGGCATTGCAAGAGAGGAGCAGGACAGGATTTTTGAACGGTTTTACCGGGTAGATAAGAGTCATTCCAGAAAAACCGGAGGAACCGGTCTGGGACTTTCCATCGTAAAGCACGGTGCTGCGCTCCATCATGCTAAGATCAGTCTGGAGAGTCGTCTGGGAGAAGGAACCAAGATCCGGATAATTTTTACAGATCCGGAAGTGAAGACAGATACAGAAGAAAGAGAGAGCAGCTGAGGCTGCAGATAGTATGCACAGATACAGGAGAGAGGAGCAGGACTATGGCGTATATAGAGTTTCAGCATGTGAAGAAATTTTACGGGAAGAAAAACGAGGCAGTGATCAAAGCCCTGGATGACACCAACTTTTCCGTAGAGGAAGGAGAATTGGCAGTGATCCTGGGAGCTTCCGGTGCAGGAAAGACCACAGCCCTTAATATTCTCGGCGGAATGGATCAGGCCACAGAAGGGGAAGTGATCGTTGCCGGAAAGCATCTGAATAAATTTTCGGAAAAGGAACTGGTAAAGTACCGGAGAAATGACGTGGGATTTGTGTTCCAGTTCTATAATCTGGTCCCAAACCTTACTGCTTTGGAAAATGTAGAGCTGGCAGTGCAGATCTGTAAGGATTATCTGAACCCGGAAGATGTGCTGAAAAAGGTAGGGCTGGGAGACCGGGTGAAGAATTTCCCGGCCCAGCTTTCCGGAGGCGAGCAGCAGAGAGTTGCCATTGCAAGAGCCATAGCCAAGAACCCCAAATTGTTATTATGTGATGAGCCTACGGGAGCCTTAGATTACAATACAGGAAAGCAGATCCTAAAGCTTCTCCAGGATACCTGCCGGAAAGAACATATGACAGTGATCATCATTACCCACAATTCGGCGCTGGCACCTATGGCAGACCGGATTATCCGTTTTAAGAGCGGAAGGGTTACAGACATTACTTTAAATGAAAATCCCACGCCGATTTCAGAGATTGAATGGTAAAAAGAGAGAAAGAAAAGAGGGCAGAAAATATGGATATCAGAACAGAAGTAAAGAAGATGAAGGAAGACAGCCCCATTATGGCGGCATTGCCTTTGGAAACCAGAAACCAGGCGCTGGAGGCTGCTGCCAAAGCTCTGCTGGAGAATAAGAAAAAAATTTTTCAGGCAAATAAAGAAGATATGGAGGCGGCTGAAAAAACAGGCCTGGGACAGGCTGTGATGAAACGGCTGAAATTTGACGAACATAAGCTGGACGATGTGATCAAGGGAATCCAGGATCTGATCAGCCTGCCGGATCCTCTGTCACGGATACAGCTGGCCAGAGAATTAGATCAGGGACTGGAGCTGTACCGGGTCACCTGTCCTATCGGCGTTATCGGGATTATTTTTGAAGCACGGCCTGACGCTTTGGTACAGATTTCTTCTCTTTGTATCAAAAGCGGCAACTGTGCAGTGCTGAAGGGAGGAAAAGAAACCGCCAGGACCAATAAGGTACTTTTTAACCTGATCCATGAGGCGGTGATGGGCTGTGGCCTTCCAAAGGGCTGTATGCTTCAGGCGGAACTCCACAATGAGATCGATGAGCTTCTTGCCTGCGATGACTGCGTAGATCTGCTGATCCCCAGAGGGTCCAACCAGTTTGTCCGGTATATTATGGATCATACAAAAATCCCGGTTATGGGCCATGCAGACGGTGTCTGCCACATTTATGTAGATGAAGACTATGCTATAGAAAAGGCACTTCCGATTATCGTAGACGCCAAGACGCAGTATACCGCTGCATGCAATGCTGTAGAAACTCTTCTGGTAAACCGGAAAGCGGCAGCAGAATTTCTTCCTGAGGCGGCAAAAGCCCTTAGTGAAGCAGGAGTAAAACTTCGGGGAACAAAAGAAGTAAGTGAAATTATTCCCTGCGAGATCATGGAAGAAGAGGAGTTTCACCGGGAGTACCTGGATCTGATCCTTTCTGTAAAGATTGTAGAAGATCTGGAGGAAGCAGTAGCGCATATCAATACATACGGTTCTCACCATACAGACTGTATTATCACAGAAAATAAAGCGCATGCATTAAGATTTATGCAGCTGGTGGATTCTGCAGGCGTTTATCAGAACTGTTCTACCAGATTTGCCGACGGATTCCGTTACGGCTTCGGCGCTGAGGTGGGGATCAGTACAGGAAAGATCCATGCCAGAGGGCCGGTGGGCCTGGAAGGACTGGTGACCTATAAATATAAACTTTTCGGTCAGGGGCAGATCGTAGGCGATTATGCATCGGGAAAGAAATCTTTCCATTTCCGGGATCTGGATCAAGAGGCAGGTCTATGAAAAGGCAGACCGGAGCCTTCGCCCTCAGCCTTCTTCCCATATTGATGTGGATGGCAATACAGGTTGTGTTAGTATGGGGTCTTGGCTATATGATCACATGGCTGGGAAATGGAATTTCTTTTCTGGGAGGAAATCCCCAGGACCTTTATACATTTTGGGAAGAGAATCCTTCCTACCTGATCAATATTCTTATGGACAGTCTGATGCTGATTCCTGCAGGTTTATGGTACAGAAGACTGCCGGCCAGGGAAAAGGCAAGACAGGGAGGATTTTTCGGACTTTCTCCTCTCTGGCTCTTCCTTTTACCGGCAGCAGGCCTGGCTCTCCAGCTTCTTTCCGGATTGTATCTGCGTCTGGTATTTGCGGTCTTTCCGGAATGGCTGAGATATTATACCTATGTTTTGGAAAATCTGGGAATGACAGAACCCACCTTTCTGCCTCTGTTGTATACAATAGTGTTAGCGCCGGTGACAGAAGAACTCATTTTCAGAGGACTCAGCCTTAAAATCCTGGAAATGGAATTTCCTTTCTGGGCGGCAAATATCCTCCAGGCGTTTTATTTCGGTACCATGCATGGAAATATGGTACAGGGGATCTATGCTTTTCTGTCAGGAATGGTATTGGGATATCTGGTGAAAAGAAAAGGAACTCTGGCTGCCGGCATTCTGTGTCACTTTGGGGTGAATCTTTCCGGGGTGTTATTAGGGCTTTTATAGGAGAACAAGATTTATGAGGCATTTACAGTTGATGATCAAACCGGCTTCTTCCAACTGCAATCTCCGGTGTGCATACTGCTTTTATGAAGACGAATGTAAAAACAGAGAGATTCCCTCTTACGGGCTTATGACGTTGGAGACTTTAGAGGCCGTAGTAAAGAAAGCTCTGGAAGAGGCGGAGCGGTCTTGCACCTTTGGCTTTCAGGGAGGGGAACCTTTTCTGGCAGGCCTGCCTTTTTTCCGGAAGTTTATAGAATATACAGAGAAATATAAAAAACCGGAAACCAGCCTTTCTTTTTGTATACAGACCAATGGGACGCTGATCGATGAAGAATGGGCGGAATTTTTGAAAAAGCATCATTTCCTTACCGGAATCTCCATGGACGGCATTCAGGAGATCCATGACCGTAACAGAAAGGACGCCAAAGGCAAAGAGACTTTTAAAAAAGTTCTGAAAAATGCCGGTCTCCTTCAGAAAGAGGGAGTGGATGTGAATATTCTCTGCGTCCTTACAAAACAGAGCGCAAGAAAGATCCGTTCCATCTATAATTTCCTGAAGAAGCAGGGATTTTATTACCATCAGTACATTCCCTGTCTGGATCCTCTGGGGGAAGAAAGAGGCGGCAGACCCTGGTCTCTTACACCGGAAGACTATGGAAATGCTCTGAAGGAACTTTTTGACCTGTGGTACAGAGATATGCTGGAGGAACATCCGGTTTCCATCCGGGAATTGGATAACTGGCTGGCTATGCTGGGCGGGAATCCTCCGGAGGCTTGTGCCCAGATGGGCCGATGCTCTATGCAGAATATCGTGGAGGCCAATGGAGCTGTATTTCCCTGTGACTTTTATGTCCTTGATCAGTACAGAGCAGGAAATGTCCGGGAGAAAGATTTCCGCTTTTTCCGGGAAGATCTTTCTCAAATGAAATTTCTTAGGGAGGGAAAAGGGAGAGGCAAAGCCTGTCCTTCCTGTCCCTGGTATCCTCTGTGCAGAGGAGGATGCCGGAGAGACTATACCGAAGAGAGAGAAAATTATTTCTGCCGTGCATATCAGGAATTTTTTCAATATGCCATTGAAAGGCTGGAAAAACTGGCAGCCAGAACCTTCGGTTTCTAAGGGCAGAAAGATTTGGAAAAGTTATGGAAAAGAATACTTGAAATTTTTATCGGATAGTGGTAGAGTGATAATAGAAACATAAAAAATGTTTTGAAACAAGAAAAATAGTACATTTCTCAAAGGAGGAACAGGAAATGGCAATTTTAGTGACAGGCGGAGCCGGTTTTATCGGAAGCCACACAGTAGTGGAACTGCAGAATGCAGGCTATGAAGTAGTTGTAGTGGATAATCTTTGCAATTCCAGTGAAAAATCATTGGAGCGTGTAAAACAGATCACAGGAAAACCGGTGAAGTTTTATAAGGCCGATATCCTGGACAGAGAAGCTTTAAATAAAATTTTTGAGCAGGAGTCTATAGATTCCTGCATCCATTTTGCAGGACTGAAAGCAGTAGGCGAATCTGTACAGAAGCCCTGGGAGTATTATGAAAACAATATTTCCGGTACTTTGACCCTGGTAGATGTAATGAGAAAACATAATGTAAAAAATATTATCTTTTCTTCTTCTGCCACTGTTTACGGAGATCCTGCATTTGTTCCAATCACAGAAGAATGCCCTAAGGGACAGTGTACAAATCCTTACGGCTGGACAAAATCCATGCTGGAACAGATACTTTCCGACATCCAGAAAGCAGATCAGGAATGGAACGTAGTACTGTTAAGATACTTTAACCCCATCGGTGCCCACCAGAGCGGACTGATCGGAGAGAATCCAAACGGTATTCCCAACAACCTGATGCCATATATTACACAGGTGGCTGTCGGAAAGCTGAAAGAGCTGGGTGTCTTTGGAAATGACTACGATACACCGGACGGCACAGGAGTGAGAGATTATATCCATGTAGTAGACCTGGCGAAAGGCCATGTAAAAGCTCTGAAGAAGCTGGAAGATCACTCCGGACTTTCCATCTATAACCTGGGAACCGGAAAGGGCTATAGTGTACTGGATATTGTAAAGAACTTTGAAGAAGCTACAGGAGTAAAGATCCCATATGCGATCAAGCCACGCAGGGCGGGAGATATTGCCACTTGTTATGCCAGCGCTGAGAAAGCAGAGAAAGAGCTGGGATGGAAGGCAGAATACGATATCAAAGACATGTGCAGAGATTCCTGGAACTGGCAGTCCAAGAATCCCAATGGATACGAGGACTAAAAAAGAGAAAAAATTGTATAACAATTGGAAATGTAAAAGAGGGATACCTGTAAAAGGGTATCCCTCTTTTGTGGCATAGATTATAATATGTTTTACGAAAAAATGGTCTTGGCGGGTACAGATCAATATAATTTTTTATGCTCATACACCGGTTCTGTAGTAAGCTGCACCCCTAATTTTTTAAAGATCTTTTTATCTACAGAAGAAAGCATCACAGAAGAATGTACCTGACAGCCTTTTAATTTGGGTAGCTGTTCTAACGCCAGTTTGGCAACATCGCTGGTAGCGGCGCTGCTGGAAAGAGCGATAAGCACTTCATCTGTGTGGAGTCTTGGGTTTTTGCTGCCCAGGTATTCTGTCTTCAGCTTTTGAATAGGCTCAATAGCTACCGGGGAAATTACATGAAGTTTGTGCTGGATCCCTGCCAGTTCCTTCAGGGTATTTAAAAGAAGAGCGGCGGAAGCCCCCAGCAGATCGGAAGTTTTTCCTGTGATGATCCGTCCGTCTTCCAGTTCGATAGCAGCGGCCGGTCCACCGGTCTGCTCAGATCTTTCCTTAGCTGCAACCGTAACCTTTCTGTTTTCCGGAGAAATCCCTGCCTGCTTCATCAGCAGTTCCAGCTTAAACACTTCTTCGTCGGTGCTCGTCTCTTCCAGCCGTCCGACCAGAGCCTGGTAGTATCGGCGGATAATCTCCTGCTTGGAAGCCTCACGGCATACTTCGTCATCTACAATACAATTTCCGGCCATATTAACGCCCATGTCCGTAGGGGACTGATAGGGGCATTTTCCGAAGATCCGTTCAAAAATAGCGCTGAGAACAGGGAAGATTTCCACATCCCGGTTGTAGTTGACCGTAGTTTCCCCATAAGCTTCCAGATGGAAGGGGTCGATCATATTTACATCATTCAGATCAGCAGTAGCTGCTTCATAAGCCAGGTTTACCGGATGCTTCAGCGGAATATTCCAGATAGGGAATGTCTCAAATTTGGCATAGCCTGCGTGGATTCCTCTTTTATGCTCGTGATAGAGCTGGGAAAGGCAGGTTGCCATTTTTCCGCTTCCCGGTCCGGGAGCCGTAACGACTACCAGAGGACGGGAGGTCTCTATGTATTCGTTTCTTCCGTACCCCTCGTCGCTTACAATCAGAGGAATATTGCTGGGATATCCCTCGATGGGATAGTGGATATAGACACGGATCCCCATCCCTTCCAGTTTTGCCTTAAACGCATTGGCGCTGTTCTGTCCGGAATACTGAGTGATCACTACGCTGCCTACAAACAGGCCTCTGCTCCTGAAAGCATCAATCAGGCGGAGTACGTCTATATCATAGGTGATCCCCAGATCCCCTCTGACTTTGTTTTTTTCAATATCTCCGGCACTGATTACAATGACGATTTCAGCATGCTCAGAAAGCTGCATTAACATACGAAGCTTGCTGTCCGGGGCAAATCCGGGTAAAACTCTGGACGCATGATAGTCATCAAACAGCTTTCCTCCAAACTCCAGGTACAATTTATTGTCGAACTTGCTGATACGTTCTTTAATATGCTCTGACTGCATAGATAAATACTTTTCGTTATCGAAACCGATTTTCATTTTTTGTCGCCCCTTCTTTTCAAAATTTTATTCCCGCAAGCGACGAGCCAAGGGGGCATGCCTGCATGTCCATTTGGCGACTGCTGCGAGGGCCAAAAACCGCGATGTCTGTATCGGGCTTTTGGGCTACTGGGTTAGTATACTACAAATACAGAGGGAAATTCTAGCCCGGGAAGAAAAAATATTTTATTTTGTGGATATTCAACAGAAATTTACAAAAGTTTAAGAATTGTGTTCTCTTTTTCATCATGTTCATATTGACTTTATAAACCCAGAATCTTTATAATATAAAAGATAACGTGAGGAGGAATGAAATGAACCAAAATCAAAACAATGATCCTAAGAATGACGGACCTAAGAATAGACAGTCCCTGCTGGTGCTTCTGGTCTGCATTATGATCAGTCTGGTCTGCATAAATCTCTTGAGCAGAATGACCAGCAATATGAACAGTGAGATCCCATACAGTGAGTTTATAAAAATGCTGGAAGAAGGAGAAGTGGAAAGGGTGGTGCTCAGTTCAGATACCTTGACCATTATTCCAAAGACGCAGAACTCCATGACAGGTACAACAGAACTTTATACCACATTAATGGAGGATGAGAGTGAGCTGACCCAGCGTCTGGAAGAAGCCGGCGTAGATGATTATTCCAAAGAACAGCCGGATATGACCGCCAGCATTATCTATAGCCTGCTGAGTATTGTACTTCCTGTGCTGATCATGGTAGGACTGCTGAGCTGGCTGTTCCGCCGTATGAACAAAAACGGAGGTATGATGGGAGGTGTAGGCAAGAGCAAAGCGAAAGCCTATGTCCAGAAAGAAACGGGCGTCACTTTTAAAGATGTAGCCGGTGAGGATGAAGCCAAAGAATCTCTTCAGGAGGTAGTAGATTTTCTCCATAATCCCGGAAAATATGCAGCTATCGGTGCAAAGCTCCCGAAAGGTGCCCTTCTGGTAGGCCCTCCGGGAACCGGTAAGACCCTTCTGGCAAAGGCAGTAGCAGGAGAAGCTCATGTGCCCTTTTTCTCCCTGTCCGGATCAGATTTCGTAGAGATGTTTGTAGGTGTAGGTGCTTCCCGTGTAAGAGATCTGTTTGAAGAGGCAAAGAAAAATGCACCATGTATTATTTTTATTGATGAGGTAGATGCTATCGGAAAAACCCGTGATTCCCGCTATGGAGGAAATGATGAGAGGGAACAGACCCTGAACCAGCTCCTGGCAGAGATGGACGGCTTCGATACATCCAAGGGTCTGCTGATCCTGGCAGCTACCAACCGTCCGGAAGTACTGGATCCTGCTCTCCTTCGTCCGGGACGTTTTGACCGGCGGATCATTGTAGACCGCCCGGATCTGAAAGGCCGTGTAAGTATTCTCAAAGTCCATGCCAAAAACGTATCTTTGGATGAAACGGTAGATTTAGATGCCATTGCTCTGGCTACTTCAGGAGCGGTAGGATCAGATCTGGCCAACATGATCAATGAAGCCGCCATCCTGGCAGTAAAGCACGGGCGGAAGGCAGTTTCCCAGAAGGATCTGCTGGAAGCGGTGGAAGTGGTTCTGGTGGGCAAAGAGAAGAAAGACCGTATCTTAAGCCCGGAAGAAAGAAAAATCGTCTCCTACCATGAGGTAGGCCATGCCTTGGTCAGTGCTCTTCAGAAGGATTCCGAACCGGTGCAGAAGATTACCATCGTTCCAAGGACTATGGGGGCTCTGGGATATGTTATGCATGTGCCGGAAGAAGAAAAATACCTGAACACGAAGAAAGAACTGGAAGCCATGCTGGTTGGATATCTGGGTGGCCGGGCAGCGGAAGAGATCGTCTTTGACACAGTGACTACCGGAGCTGCCAATGATATTGAGCAGGCCACAAAGGTAGCCAGAGCTATGATCACCCAGTACGGTATGTCGGACCGTTTTGGTCTTATGGGACTGGCGGAGACCCAGAGCCAGTATCTGGATGGACGAGCCATGTTAAACTGCGGTGATTCCACAGCTACGGAAATCGACCATGAGGTTATGAAACTTTTGAAAAAATCTTATGATGAAGCCAAACGTCTTCTCAGCGAGAACAGAGATGTAATGGATAAGATCGCTGCATTTCTGATTGAAAAGGAAACCATTACCGGAAAAGAGTTCATGAAGATCTTCCACGAGGCCCGGGGAGTTACCGAGTCAGATTCAAAGCAGAGAATCAGCGAAAAGAATCCGGGGGAAGGTCAGGAGAATGCTCCGGAAGAGCTTCCGGGGGAAACACAGCCGGTTTCGGAGAATCCGGCGTAAAAACAGAATAGGAGTCAGGAACTGCTGTATTAAAGGATGTGTGGAAATGTTTAATGCGGCAGTTCCTTTTTTATCATGATGGAAAGGCGGAAAACCATGTTTGATATAGAAGAAGAGCTGAAGAAACTTCCGGCCCGCCCGGGGGTTTATATCATGCACGATGACAAAGACGCCATTATCTACGTGGGGAAGGCAATCAGCCTGAAAAACAGGGTACGTCAGTATTTTCAGAAGAGCCGGAACCTGGGGGTCAAAAAGGAACAGATGGTAGAACAAATCGCCAGATTTGAGTATATTATCACAGACTCGGAACTGGAGGCGCTGGTGCTGGAGTCCAATCTGATCAAAGAACACCGGCCAAAATACAATACCATGCTGAAGGATGACAAAAACTATCCTTTTATCAAGGTAACAGTGGGAGAGGAGTTTCCCAGGATCATGATGGCAAGAAAAATGAAAAAGGATAAGTCCAGGTATTTCGGACCTTATACCAGCAGCACGGCAGTCAAGGATGTGATAGAGCTTACCAGAAAGCTCTATCATCTCCGCTCCTGCAACCGCAGTCTGCCCAGGGACATTGGCAAAGAACGTCCCTGTCTGTACTACCACATAAAGCAGTGCAACGCTCCCTGCCAAGGTTATATTTCCCAGGAAGATTATAAAAGACAGGTGGAGGGGCTTTTAGATTTTTTGAATGGAAATCACAAGGAAATCCTGAAAGAGCTGGAAGAAAAGATGCTTCAGGCTTCAGAAAAGCTGGATTTTGAGGAAGCGGCCCAGTACCGGGATCTGATCCAGAGTGTAGAAAAGATCGGAGAACGGCAGAAGATTACGGATCAGCACAAAGAGGATAAGGACATCATAGCGGCGGCTATGGAAGGGGAAGATGCAGTGACCCAGGTGTTCTTTATGCGAGATGGAAAGCTGATCGGGCGGGATCATTTTTATATGAAGACTGCTCCCGGTGACGACACAAAAGGGGTACTGTCCAGTTTCCTGAAGCAGTTCTATGCAGGAACGCCCTTTATTCCCAAGGAGATCATGCTCCAGGAAGAAGTAGAAGACATGGAACTGGTGGGACAGTGGCTGGAAAAGAAGAAGGGACAGAAAGTGCGGATCACGGTTCCTAAAAAAGGTACAAAGGAAAAATTGGTGGAGCTGGCCTATCAGAATGCCCAGATGGTCCTTCAAAGAGATAAAGAGCGGATTAAACGGGAGGAAGGGCGCACCATCGGAGCAGTGAAAGAGATTGCCGCACTTTTAGGGCTTCCGGAAGTAAACCGGATCGAAGCTTTTGATATTTCCAATATCAGCGGTTTTCAGTCTGTAGGCTCTATGGTAGTCTATGAGAAAGGAAAGCCCAAGAAGAGCGATTACCGGAAATTTAAGATCAAGTGGGTGAAAGGTGCAAACGATTACGCCAGTATGGAAGAGGTCCTCACCAGAAGATTTGTTCATGGGCTGGGTGAGAAGGAGGAACGCAGGGCAGAGAACCTGGAGGATGCCTACGGCAGCTTTACAAAATTTCCAGATCTTCTCATGATGGATGGAGGAAAAGGCCAGGTAAACATCGCTTTGGATGTTTTAGAAAAGCTGGATCTTCATATCCCTGTATGTGGAATGGTCAAAGATGACCGGCACAGGACCCGGGGCCTATATTATAACAATGAGGAAATCCCCATTGATAAGGACAGTGAAGGATTTAAGCTGATTACCAGGATTCAGGACGAGGCCCACAGATTCGCCATAGAATATCATCGTTCCCTGCGGAGCAAAGGCCAGGTCCATTCCATGCTGGAGGATATTCCGGGTGTAGGTCCTGCCAGAAGAAAAGCTCTTATGAAGCATTTTAAAGGCCTGGAAGGGATACGGGAAGCCTCTGTGGAAGAACTTTCCGCCATAGATTCTATGAATGAAAAAGCAGCCAGAGAAGTGTATGTTTTTTTTCATCAGGGGGAAAGCTAAACTTCCAGAGGATTGTTGAACTTGTGCATACCATATGATAAAATAGGGATAGATTTTTAAGATAAACTGAAGGAGAGAGAGACATGAAAGGTGTAGAATTAAAAAAGATGATACAGGAATTAAACCTGTATAATAAAACACCGGATATTGACATATCTGCAAAAAGGATCAACACACCGGAAATCAACCGTCCGGCTCTGCAGCTTACCGGATACCTGGAGCATTTCGCTAACGAAAGGGTTCAGATCATCGGTTATGTAGAGTATACCTATCTTTTGCATCTGGAAAGAGAGGAGAAAGTGAAAGCTTTCGAGCGCTTTGTTTCCAGCAAGATTCCATGCGTGGTGTTTACCACTATGACAGAACCGGATGAGGATATGCTGAGTCTGGCTCATAAATATGATGTGCCGATCCTGGTGACAAGAAATACCACATCTGCTTTCATGGCTGAGATTATCCGCTGGCTGGGCGTACAGCTTGCACCCTGTATCTCTATCCACGGTGTTCTGGTGGATGTATACGGTGAAGGCGTGCTGATCATGGGTGAAAGCGGTATTGGAAAGAGTGAGGCTGCTCTGGAACTGATCAAGAGGGGGCACCGTCTTGTCAGTGATGATGTTGTGGAGATCCGTCGTGTCAGTGATGTGACTCTGGTAGGTTCTGCCCCCGACATTACCCGGCATTTTATTGAGCTCCGGGGTATCGGCATCATTGATGTGAAGACTCTGTTCGGTGTAGAAAGTGTAAAGAATACCCAGTCTATCGATCTGGTGATCAAGCTGGAAGAGTGGAACCGGGACAAGGAATACGACCGTCTGGGTATGGAAGAAGAGTATACAGAGTTCCTGGGAAATAAAGTGGTATGTCATTCTCTTCCTATCCGTCCCGGCAGAAATCTGGCGGTTATCGTAGAGTCTGCAGCCGTTAACCACAGACAGAAAAAGATGGGCTATAATGCGGCTCAGGAATTATACAGACGTGTTCAGGAGAACATGATGAAAAAGAGAGAAGAGGGAGATGAGTAACTGTGGAAAAGAAATATTGTTTTGGGATCGATGTGGGAGGCACCACCGTTAAATGCGCACTTTTTGAAGAAGATGGAAATATAACGGACAAATGGGAGATTACTACCCATGTGGAAAACCAGGGCGAAAGGATCCTGCCGGATATTGCAGATACAGTGCTGGCAAAGATAAAAGAAAAAGGGCTGGATAAGTCCCGGGTCGCAGGAGTAGGAATCGGACTCCCCGGACCTGTTGAAGAAAGCGGGGAGATTGCCTGTGCAGTAAATCTTCACTGGGGAAGAAGAAATATCGAAAAAGAGCTGGGAGATCTGACCGGTCTTAAAGTAAAAGCCGGAAATGACGCCAATGTAGCAGCTCTTGGAGAAATGTGGAAAGGCGGCGGACAGGGTGCCAGAAATCTGATCATGGTTACACTCGGAACCGGAGTTGGAGGAGGAATCATTATCAATGAGAAGATCGTTACCGGTGCCCATGGCGCAGGAGGAGAGATCGGACATGCGCCGGTGAATCCTAAGGAAGAGGTTCCATGTAACTGCGGAAATAAAGGTTGTCTTGAACAGTATGCTTCAGCTACGGGAATCGCCAGACTGGCAAGGAAAGCCATGGAGTCTTCCCAGAAGCCTTCAGTCTTGCGTAATCTTCCAAATGTAAGCGCAAAGAGTGTGTTTGATGCTTATAAAGAAGGAGACCAGATGGCGATTGAGGTAGTGGAAGAATTTTCCGAGTATCTGGGAAGAGCACTGGCTGCATTCACTTGTGTAACGGATCCGGATGTGATCGTTTTGGGAGGCGGGGTTTCTAGAGCCGGACAGCCCTTGATTGACTGTGTGGAAAAATATTATCGGAACTATGCCTTTACTGCATGTAAGGATATCCCTATCCGCCTGGCAACTTTAGGTAATGATGCCGGTGTATGCGGAGCAGCAAAGCTTATTTTGAGCCAGTAAAAAATCAGATAGCAAAGTCATATTACATAGGGCTGCCGCATTAGTCATATATCAGAACTATTTATACATTTTATGTGAATTTGTCGTGCATAGCGGGATAAAGTAAGAAAAGGAGCAGTATCCGTACAGTACCGAAATAAGTCGGACTGTAGGAACAGCTCCTTTTCTCTATATATTACTGTGTAACTTCTCCTCCGGTATCTGCCGGGGCCTCTCCTCCGGTATCTGAAGAAGGAGTATCTGTGCTTTCTTCAGGTACCGATACTTCAGGCTGGGTTTCCTCGGGAACTTCTACAGGAGTTTCCGGTGTAGGCTCTTCTACGGTAGTCTCGGAACTCTCCGAACTGTCTGTAGAAGAATCTTCCGAATAATCGTCACTGTAATCATAATTATAATTGTAATTATAGGTATAGTGTCCGGAACAATACTGGGTTGGAATCTGTTCCGTATCAAAATATTCTGTTACAGAATTACAACTGGAGGTGGCCAGAAGGCCTGTGTCCGTACAAATCGATGCCTCCTGGACGGTAGAAGGCATTTTGAAATCCGTATCCGGAAGATCTGCATGGATCCTCTCCATGATGTTTCTCCATAGGGTCTGCTGATAAGTGCGGTAAGTCCCCTGGGGAAGCACTGTATTGTCATCATAGCCTGCCCACACAGAACAGGTATAATAAGGAGTAAATCCGCAGAACCAAAGATCACGGTAATTATCTGTGGTACCTGTTTTACCTGCTATATGCATACCGTCAAACTGTACCCTTGTACCGGTACCTTCTGTGACAACATCTTCCATTACATTGGTAAGCAGATATGCGGTGCTGGGCTTGATTACCGTAGTCTTTTCCGGTGTATTGTCGATCACTACGTTGCCGTCAGCATCCAGGATCTTGGTATAAAAGACCGGTTTGATATAGGTACCGTTGTTGGCAATGGCTGCATAAGCAGCAGTCAGTTCCAGATTGCTCACACCCTGGGTGATACCGCCGATGGCGGTTGAAGCATTAATATCGTCATAAATTCCGCCGTTAATTTCTGTTGGTTCTGTGATCAGTGTGGTGAATCCGAATTTCTCCAGATACTCTACACCTAATTCCGGGGTAATCTCAATCATGCATTTTACTGCAGGTATATTATAGGAGTGGACAATAGCTTCCCGCATTGTGACGGTGCCGTGATACTGCCGGTCTGCGTTATACAGAGGTTCTCCATTGTCATAGGTAAAAGGCTCGTCCTCAAAGGTAGTCGCCAGTGACATACCGCCCTCGTTTAATGCAGCGGCATAGGCTGCCAGCGGTTTAAAAGTAGAACCTGGCTGTCTGGTGGTATTGGTCGCTCTGTTCAGACTCAGACTGGAGGATTTTTCACCTCTGCCGCCTACGATAGCCTTTACATATCCGGTATGCTGGTCAATGATACATAGAGAAGACTGAGGCTGGGGAGTAAAGTGAATGGTTTCTGCCACAACTTCATCGCCTTCTGTTAAAACCGCTGCCTTGTATGCATCTATATGGGCCTGGGCGCTTTCCTGGCTGTCAAATAATACGGTAAAATCAGAACTTTCATTCTGGATAAAATACTGTTCCAGCATTTCCGTGCTGTAGTTTTCTTCTTCTCCATTGGCATGTCTTACTGTCAGAGCATAGTCCAGTTCCACCTGGCTTCCCGATGGGAAGTTGTCCGGATCACTGTATTCTTCATCGCAGATCTGCTGGATCGCAGGATCCTGGGTGGTATAGATTCTTAAACCTCCGCTGTAAAGAGCATTGTAAGCCTGTTGCTCAGAATATCCTCTTTTGTCCTGAAGATCCTGTATTACCTGCTCGGTCAACTCATCGATAAAATAGCTGTAAGTGGTATCTTCGCTTTCACTTGCTTGTTCAACACTTTGGATTCTTTCGTATACATTATCTGCCAGACATTCATCATACTGTTCTTTGGTGATATATTCCTGTTCCAACATATGGTCCAGGACTTCCTGGCGGCGCTCTGCGTTATTCTCCGGGTTGGTCACCGGATTGTATCTTGTGGGATTCTGGGTAATTCCTGCAAGAACCGTACATTCAGACAAGGTCAGGTCGCTGACGTCTTTACCGAAATAATCCTGAGCGGCAGCCTGGACACCGTAATTTCCATTACCAAGGTTAATGGTGTTCAGATAATTCTCCAGAATTTCATCTTTGTCCTTTACCTGCTTCTCCAGTTCCAGAGCCAGATACCATTCTTGAAATTTACGCTCAAAACGTTCCAAAGTAGATTCGTTGATCCAGTCTGTGAAAACATTATTTTTTATAAGCTGCTGCGTAATGGTACTGGCGCCTTCTGAAAAGTGTCCGCTGGTAATACCCACAACTGCGGCCCTGAGGATACCTCTTATATCAATACCATTATGCTCATAGAAACGTTCATCTTCAATAGCGACCACGGCATGCTGCAGATCCAGAGGAATCTGATCGATGGTCACCGGCATACGGTTAGAATCCGGCGCTGTCAGTTTCTGAAGCTGATCCCCGTTGGCATCGTAGACAAAAGTAGCCTCACCTACGGGAACGATGTTGACTTCTGAGATATCAGGAGCGTCATCAATCAGGCCTCTCATTGCTCCGATCCCCATACAGCATCCAATAGCAAACACTGCGATCAGAGCGATGAAAATGATACGCAGAATAGAAACATTGGCTTTCTTTCCCATCATTGTAGAATGAGAAGAGAGAGCATTGCGTTTTCTATTCGTGGCTCGTTTTCCAAAATTCATGTAGTCTTGCCTCCTTTTCCCGTCCATTATAACAAATGAGGTTCTCTAATTCAAGAAACTTTGAAATCCCTCACAGTATTTTCATTTTTTCATCATAAATATTCCCTCTTCCGGGAGAAATATGCTAAAATGCAACATATATCAAAGAAAACGAGGAGATTTTTATGTTAGAAGAGTATAAAACGGTTTATGAGGGCGGTCAGGGAGAGATCGTGGAGAAAAAATCCAGATTTATCGCTACGGTACGGCCTGTGCAGACGGAAGAAGAGGCTCTGATCTTTATTGAAGAAATGCGGAAAAAATACTGGGATGCCACCCACAACTGCTTTGCCTATGTAATCGGCGAGAGGCGGGAGATTATGCGCTGCAGTGATGACGGAGAGCCGGGTGGAACTGCGGGGAAACCCATGTTGGATGTCCTTCTGGGAGAGGAATTATATAATACAGCGGTGGTAGTCACCAGATACTTTGGCGGTACTCTTCTTGGAACCGGAGGGTTGGTGCGGGCCTATTCCAAAGCTGCCCAGGAAGGGATTTCTGCCAGCAGGGTTATTGAGAAGAATCATGGAGTACTGATTGAAATCGGTACAGATTATAATGGAGTGGGAAAACTTCAGTACCTTTTTGCCCAGAGGGAGATACCTATATTGGACAGCCAGTACACAGAAACAGTGAAACTACAGATCCTGGTACCGGCCAAAGACCGGGAACAGATAAAAAAAGCTGTGACAGAGACCACCAGCGGGCGGGCCTCCATCACAGAAATAAAAGAACTTTATTATGCGGTTTCTCAGGGAGAACAGCTTCTCTTTGAAAACTGAGCCTTCCGCAGATTAACATTTTTCAGGTTCCGGATATTCCTCTCCGAAGGTCTCTACAGTCATAGACTGGATCCTCTGTTCTTCCATTGGACGGTCACTGTAGTCTGTGGGAGTCTCGGCAATTTTATTAACGGTCTCCATGCCTTCGATCACTTTGCCAAAAGCAGCATAGGCTCCGTCCAGATGAGGAGCGGCTTCATGCATGATAAAGAACTGGCTTCCGGCGGAATCAGGGTGCATAGCTCTTGCCATAGAAAGTACGCCGGGAGTATGGGCAAGATCGTTATGAAAGCCATTCTGGGAAAATTCACCTTTGATGGAATATCCCGGACCTCCCATGCCGGTTCCCTGAGGGCAGCCACCCTGGATCATAAAGCCCCGAATGACTCTGTGAAAGGTCAGGCCATCATAGAACCCGTTTTTTACAAGGCTGATAAAATTGTTTACTGTATTAGGAGCAACTTCCGGATATAATTCGGCTTTCATTACATCTCCGTTTGCCATTGTGATGGTTACAATTGGGTTTGCCATATTTGCAGTCTCCTTTTCGTATTCATGTTTTCTGGTTTCCTTGTATTATAGAAGAAAAAAATAAAAGGTGCAAGCTGGAATTTTGTATGCTATACTGTTTTGGTGAAGCGAGGAAAGATTTATGATTATAGAAACCCAAAATGCCAAAGAGACATTTCAATTAGGAAAAAAAATCGGTAAAAAGGCTCTGCCCGGACAGATTTATACTCTGAATGGAGACTTGGGAGTTGGGAAGACCGTATTTACCCAAGGCGTTGCCAGCGGGCTGGAAATTGGGGAACCGGTGAACAGCCCCACTTTTACGATTCTTCAGGAATATGAAGGCGGGAGACTTCCTTTTTACCATTTTGATGTGTATCGGATCGGAGATATTGAGGAGATGGAGGAGATCGGATATGACGACTATTTCTTCGGAGAGGGAATCTGCCTGATTGAGTGGGCCCAGCTGATCGAAGAGATTTTGCCGGAAAATGTGATCTCTGTTACCATAGAGAAAGATCCTGCAAAAGATTTTGATTACAGAAAAATCACTATAGAGGGATTGGAGGAAATATAAAATATGAAGATATTGGCGCTGGACAGTTCCGGATTAGTAGCCTCTGTGGCTCTGCTCCAGGACGAGACCCTTGTGGCCGAGTATACCATGAATTATAAAAAGACCCATTCTCAGACACTTTTGCCTATGTTGGATGAGATCAAAAGAGTTGTAGATCTGGATCTGGAGACTTTAGATGCGATTGCTGTTGCAGCAGGTCCCGGTTCCTTTACCGGACTTCGGATCGGTTCCGCCACTGCCAAAGGGCTGGGGCTGGCTCTTCACAAACCCCTTATTGCGGTGCCTACATTGGAGGCTCTGGCCTATAATCTTTATGATACTTCTGAAGACACTCTTATTTGTCCCATCATGGATGCCAGGAGAAAACAGGTATATACAGGAATTTATGCATTCAAAGACCACTGTCTGATCACTGTAAAGAAGCAGGCGGCCTTACCTATGGAAGAACTGCTCAAAGAGTTAAATCAGCTGGGCAGGAAGGTGATTTTTCTGGGAGACGGGGTGCCGGTTTTTCGGGAGATGATCGCTGAGAAATGTCAGGTTCCCTGTTCTTTTGCTCCTGCCCATCTGAACCGTCAGAGAGCAGGAGCTGTGGCGGCTCTTGGAGCAGTCTATTATAAGGCAGGGAAACTTCAGACTGCCGGGGAACATCAACCGGAATATCTCAGAGTGTCTCAGGCGGAAAGAGAAAGAGCAAAAAGGCTGGGAAAACATGGAGAAAATTGAGATCAGACGGATGAATAAACAGGATGTCTCCCAGGCAGCGGTTATAGAAAAAGAGAATTTTTCCCTTCCCTGGACAGAAGAAAGTTTTCTGCAGGCCCTGGAGAAAAAAGAGAACATTTATCTGACGGCCCTGGAAGGAGAACAGGTGATCGGATATATCGGGATGTGGACTGTTCTGGATGAAGGGGAGATTACCCAGGTCTCTGTAAAGAAGGATTTTCAGGGAAGACATATCGGCCGCAGGCTTTTGGAAACTTTGGAAGAAGAAGGAAAAAAAGAGGGGGTTGTCTCTTTCTTTCTGGAAGTGCGTCAGAGCAATGCCCCTGCCATTCACCTTTATCAAAACTGTGGATTTTCGGTACAGGGAATCCGGAAAAATTTTTATGAGAATCCCAGAGAAGATGGAATTCTTATGGAAAAGAAAACTGCCAGCCTTTGCTAACTTTGCATTTGATTCCCACTGGGCTTTGCAAGGAGAGTTCTGTATAATAGGGCAGGTAGACCGGTAAATTTTCAATACTGTTTTCGATACTAAGGAGGAAGAGTATGAGAAAATACGAAAATCAGAAAGAACATCAGGTGCAGGAGATCCTTTGTAACTGCTGCGGCAGGAAGATCCGCATAGAAAAAGGAATGGTTATGGAAGGGGTCTTCCATGGACAGGTACAGTGGGGATATTTTTCAGAAAAAGACGGTGAAAGCCATAGCTTTGACCTCTGTGAGGCGTGCTATGACAGACTGACTGCAGGTTTTAAGATACCTCCTGAAAAAAATACGGAAAAGGAATTATTGTAGCACAGAAAAAACTGTGCTATGATTTATACGATATTTAGGAAGAAACGAGGAACACACAATGCTGGACGTATGTCTTTTAGGAACCGGGGGCATGATGCCTCTTCCAAGAAGAAAGCTTACATCTTTAATGACCCGCTATAATGGCAGTAACCTTTTGATAGACTGCGGGGAAGGTACTCAGGTAGCGGTGAAAGAAAAGGGGTGGAGCTTTAAACCGATTGATGTGATCTGTTTTACTCATTTTCATGCAGATCATATCAGCGGCCTTCCGGGTCTCCTGCTGACCATGGGAAATGCGGAGCGGACCCAGCCGCTGACTCTGATAGGTCCAAAAGGGTTGATCCGTGTAGTTTCTGCTCTCAGGGTGATCGCTCCGGAGCTTCCTTTTGAGATACAGTGTATAGAACTTACTAAACCAGAAGAAGTTTTTGAACTTTACGGATATCATATCACGGCATTTAAGGTAAATCATAATGTTACCTGCTATGGATATACTCTGGAGATCAGACGCCAGGGGAAATTTGATCCGGTAAGGGCTAAAGAACAGGAGATTCCTCTGAAATACTGGAATCCCCTGCAGAAGGGGGAGACGGTTGCTGCGGGTGATAAGGTTTATACTCCGGAAATGGTCCTTGGTCCTGCCCGGAAAGGAATAAAACTTACCTATGCCACAGATACCAGGCCGGTTAAAGCCATTGCAGAACATGCAAAGGGATCCGACCTTTTTATCTGTGAGGGAATGTACGGAGAACAAGACAAAGAAGAAAAAGCCAGGGCATATAAGCATATGACCTTTAAGGAAGCGGCTGCTTTAGCCAGAGAAGCTCAGGTAAAGGAGCTGTGGCTGACCCATTACAGCCCCTCTCTGGTCCGTCCGGAGGAAGCTTTGCCGGAAGCACAGAAGATCTTTCCGAATACGGTTGCAGCCAGGGACCGGCAGTCCGTAGAACTGCAGTTTGAGGAAGAATAGAGGAGACAGAAAATGGATAAAGAAGATATTTTGATCCTTGCAATTGAGAGTTCCTGCGATGAAACCGCTGCAGCAGTGGTAAAGAACGGCAGGACGGTTTTATCAAATATTATTTCATCTCAGATCGATCTGCATAAACTTTATGGAGGCGTAGTTCCGGAAATTGCCTCCAGAAAGCATATTGAGAAGATCAATCAGGTAATCGAGGAAGCCTTAAAGGAGGCAGAGGTTACCCTGGATGATCTGGATGCCATTGGGGTAACTTATGGACCTGGATTGGTGGGAGCTCTCCTGGTAGGAGTAGCCGAGGCAAAAGCTATCAGTTTTGCCAGGAATATCCCTCTGGTAGGGGTTCATCACATTGAAGGGCATATTGCCGCCAATTATGTGGAAAATCCGGATCTGGAGCCTCCGTTTCTCTGCCTGGTAGTGTCTGGTGGACATACTCATCTGGTGATTGTAAAAGACTATGGAGAGTTTGAGATTCTTGGAAGGACCAGAGATGATGCAGCAGGCGAGGCCTTTGACAAAGTTGCGAGGGCCATTGGTCTGGGTTATCCGGGGGGCCCAAAGATCGATAAACTGTCAAAAGAAGGAAATCCTTATGCCATGGATTTTCCAAAAGCCAAGATCGATGATGCTCCCTATGATTTCAGCTTCAGCGGTGTGAAATCGGCGGTGCTCAATTATCTGAATAAATGCCGGATGCAGGGCGAGGAGATCGTAGCGGCAGATGTGGCCGCTTCTTTTCAGCGGTGTGTAGTAGAAGTGCTGGTGGAGCATGCTATGGCAGCAGCCAGAGATTATCATATAGACAAACTGGCTATTGCAGGAGGGGTGGCTTCCAACAGTGGCCTGAGAGAGGCCATGGAAAAAGCCTGTCAGGAAAATCAGATCCGATTTTATCATCCATCCCCTATCCTTTGTACGGATAATGCAGCCATGATCGGGGCGGCGGCTTATTATGAATATAAGAAAGGAGTTCGTCACGGCTGGGACCTGAACGCCGTACCAAATTTGAAATTAGGAGAGAGATAGAAAATGAAATCTATAGCTATCGTTCTGGCAGCAGGACAGGGAAAACGAATGCACAGCAAGGTGCAGAAACAATTCCTCTCTTTAAAAGGAAAGCCGATACTTTATTATAGTCTGACCTGTTTTCAGAACAGTCCGGAAATACAAGAGATTATTTTGGTGACCGGTGCGGAAAGTGTAGAGTACTGCAGAAAAGAGATTGTTCAGAACTATGGTTTTTCAAAGGTGAAAAAGATCATTCCAGGGGGCAGGGAGAGGTATGACTCGGTTTTTGAGGGGCTTATGGCCTGTGAAAATTGTGATTATGTATATATCCATGATGGAGCCAGACCTTTTGTTACAGAAGAAATCCTTGTAAGAGCAGAAGAGGCAGTAAAGAAATATGGGGGCTGCGTAGTAGGAATGCCTTCAAAAGATACCGTGAAAATTGCCGACGAAAACCAGCTGATCGCCCAGACTCCTAAAAGAAGTCTGGTATGGACCGTACAGACTCCCCAGGTTTTTTCTTATGATCTGATACGTAAGGCATATGAAAAAGCCAGGCAGGGAAGTATGGAAGCTGTTACAGACGATGCAATGGTGGCAGAGGCCTATGGAAATATAAGGATCCCTTTGATAGAAGGCAGCTATGAAAATATAAAAATCACCACCCCGGAAGATCTGTTGATCGCTGAAAGAATTCTGGAGAAAGCGGAGATTTTAACAAATATGGAAGAAGTTGAAAAAAAATAAAAAAACCTATTGACATATCAGCTGCATAATGATAGAATACCACTTGTCGCTGACCGAGCGGTACGCGGTACAATGGAGAGATATCGAAGTGGTCATAACGAGGCGGTCTTGAAAACCGTTTGTCCGCAAGGGCGCGTGGGTTCGAATCCCACTCTCTCCGTTTCGGAGAATGAGATTCAAGACCTCCGAATTTATATAAGATATTTAAATCAGGCTGTGGAGAAATACCCAAGAGGCTGAAGGGGCTCCCCTGGAAAGGGAGTAGGTCGTTAGTAGCGGCGCGAGGGTTCAAATCCCTCTTTCTCCGTTTGATGGCTGAAAAAATTCTTGACAAAAGACTTGATCTTTGGTAGAATTAATAGGCTGTTAAAAGAACTTCAAAAATTCTTGAAAAAAGAAATTTTTAAGAAAATGAAAAAAAGTTCTTGACAAGTCAGAAAAGATGTGATAATCTAATATGGCTGTCGCAAGACAGGAACCTTGATAACTGAACAGTGAAACACATGAACTGAAAATTCTTTTACATTCATTTTTAAAAACGGTTCAACGAACCAAAACAGTAAAA
>DXFG01000214.1 GCA_019114545.1 Candidatus Blautia pullistercoris
TAAAATCCATTTTTTTGGAGAAAAAAGTGGAAAAATGGTTGACATTTTTAAAATCAAATAGTGGCTGGAATTTCCGAGAATTTGTCAAAACAAGACAAAAATTAGCAAAGATGTCTGAAAATATAGGTTTACAATAATTGGAACAAAGGATTCAACAAATTAACAATTTTTAAAAACAAATAAGAAAGACAGAAGAAAAGCAGGGGAATATAATTAGAGCCATTAAAACAAAAACCGTTCAAAGAATCGGAAGGATGAAGGAGGACGCCATGCCTGTTATTTTTCACGAACAAGCCAAACAGTTTCATTTATTTAACCGCGAAGTAAGCTATATTATCCGCATTATGGAGAATGGCCAGATGGAGAACCTGTATTATGGGAAGGCTCTTCGTGACAGAGAAGACTTTTCGCATTTTCATGAGGAACTGATGAGATCCCAGATGTCAGTCTGTGTTCCGGAGCCGGGACTGCTGTCCATGCATTATACAAGACAGGAATATCCGGTTTACGGCACAGGTGATTATAAAACGCCTGCTCTGTGTATCCGCCAGGAGGACGGAAGCAGGATCACCAATTTTGTTTATAAAGGTTATGAGATCCGGAAGGGAAAACCCTCTCTTGCTCCTTTGCCGGCTACCTATACAGAAAATGAAGAGGAAGCGGATACACTGGAGATCACTCTTCATGACGAGAAACTGGATACAGACATGGTATTGTCCTATACGATTTACAGAGATTATCCGGTGATTACCAGAAACACAAGATTTTTTCAGAAAGGTTCCCAGACCATTGTTCTGGAGAAGGCTATGAGTGCCTGTGTGGAGTTTTTGGACATGGATTTTGAAATGGTCCAGCTCTCCGGCGCCTGGGCAAGAGAGCGGTATGTGAAAAACCGTCCTCTGGAAATGGGAATCCAGTCTGTTTATGGGCTGGACGGTACCTGCAGCGGAGCGGAACACAATCCTTTTATGGCTTTAAAGCGTCCCCGGGCAGGGGAGGATAATGGTGAAGTCTATGGATTCAGCTTTGTCTACAGCGGCAATTTTCTGATCCAGACAGAAGTATCTACTTTTGATATGACCAGAGTCATGGTGGGCATCCATCCGGAAAGCTTTTCCTGGACCCTCAGAGAGGGAGAAAGCTTCCAGACTCCGGAAACGGTTATGGTATACAGCGACCAGGGACTGAATAAGATGAGCCAGGTATATCACAGACTGTACAGAAAGAGACTTATGAGAGGCACCTGGAGAGACCAGGCTCGCCCCATCCTTCTGAATAACTGGGAGGCTACTTATTTTGACTTTAATGAGGAGAAGATCCTGAACATCGCCAGAAAGGCAAAAGAAGCCGGAGCAGAGCTTTTTGTTCTGGACGACGGTTGGTTCGGGGCAAGAAATGATGACTACAGAGGCCTGGGAGACTGGTATGCTAACCTGGAGAAACTGCCGGAAGGGATTTCCGGATTGTCCAGAAAGATTGAAGATATGGGTCTGAAGTTCGGTCTGTGGGTAGAACTGGAAATGATAAATAAAGACAGTGATCTTTACCGGCAGCATCCGGACTGGCTGCTGGCTGCGCCGGGAAGATTTGAGAGTCATGCAAGACATCAGCATGTTCTGGATTTTTCCAGAAAGGAAGTGGTGGATCATATATATGAAATGATCGCCAGGATCATCCGGGAGTCTTCGATTTCCTATATTAAATGGGATATGAACCGGTATATGACAGAACCCTACAGCCTGACTGCCGATCCGGTCCGTCAGGGAGAGACTATGCACCGGTATATGCTGGGGGTTTATGACCTGTACACCCGACTGACCACAGAGTTTCCGGAGATTCTTTTTGAATCCTGTGCCAGCGGCGGAGCCAGATTTGATCCAGGGATGCTCTACTTTGCCCCTCAGACCTGGACCAGTGACGACACAGACGCCAATGAGCGGACAAAGATCCAGTATGGCACTTCCTATGTATATCCGGTAGTTTCCATGGGGTCTCATGTCTCTGCTGTACCCAACCATCAGGTATTTCGGAAAACACCGATTGAGACCAGAGCGAATATTGCTTATTTTGGAACCTTCGGGTATGAACTTGATCTGAATCTCCTCTCTGATCGGGAGATGGAAGAGGTGAAACGCCAGGTAGTCTTTATGAAAAAATATAGAAATCTGATTCAGATCGACGGGGACTTTTACCGGCTGCTAAGCCCCTTTGAAGGAAACGAGACAGCATGGCAGGTAGTATCCCAGGATAAGAAAGAATCCATAGCCATGTTTTATCAGAAGATGAACAAGGTCAACGGTTCCTGGCTGCGGCTGAAACTGAGGGGCTTAAAAGAGGACGCCCTTTATCAGGTATCTCTGGAAGGCACGCCGCTGAAAGATTACAGGGCATATGGAGACGAGCTGATGTATGCCGGTATTCCGGTAGACAGAACGGAACTGAACAGAAGAGGAGGAGATTTTGCTTCTCTGTTGTATGTGCTGAAGGAAATTTCATAATAAGAAAGAGACGATCCCTTAGTCGGAGCACCTGTTTCCAGGCTGCCTGACTAAGGGATTTTTGAATTCAGGAAGCCCTCCGATCTATATGAAATCCGGATGCAGGGGTAACCGGAAAGAAAAAGCAGAATATACTGTTAGAGAGTATTTTTGTTCCTGGAGACGGAAGTTTATGGAAGAAGAAAAAAAGAAATTTTATTACAGATCTATGGGAAACGAAAAGGGATTTGAGAGGGCGGCAGAAGTGGAAGAAGACAGAAGACTGATGGAGTCCTATTATCCACGGAAAGCAGGACTTTTAAAAGCATTGGTTACCGATCAGTGTGACAGACTGGAATATGAGGGCAGCTTTATTTACGACGAATATCCTGACCGGAGAAATATAGAGAGGATATGCCGGGAACTCTGCAGTCAGGTCCGGGATTATCCGGAGCTTCGGGCCATGGAAAAAGAGAAGGAAAAAGAAGCAGAGCTTTTGGGAGAATTGATAGGAGCCCTGCTCTGCCAGGAGATCCACCAGAGGAGATGTATGCGAAAGCTTTTAAGATAAAAACACCGGTTTGGGGTTGCGGATTTTTTCCAAAGCTTTTACAATAGAAAGGGACTGCAGGGAGACAAACCGGCAGTTTCAGGGGAAACATAAGATACAGGGGTAGATTATGAAAGATATCAGAGAATTTTTAGATAAATACGTGAATGAAAATCTGGAGCGGATCCTGGTAAGCAATGCCAGAAGGACCAGTTCTGTGTCAAAGCTTCAGGTGCGTCCGGTGCCGGTAAAAGGGGAAATCCGTTATCAGGTTACCAGGCTCCAGGGAACAAAAGCCATTCATGAAAACTATGAAAAAGAAGCGTTGATTTCCTATCTCACAGAGCAGATGAAAGAGAATTTCCGCCAGATGCAGTTGGAAGGCAGATATGTTCAGGGCAGAGTTCTGGTGAGCAAAAAAGGGAAAACAGATATAAAAATCAAAGAAACCAGGGCCAGGGCAAAAGAAGACTTTACGCCTATGCTCTCCCATAACAGGAAGAAGAAATACCTGCTCCGGGAAGGGGTTCCCATCCCCTGGCTTGTGGATCTCGGGGTCATGACTCCCGAGGGGAAGATCAAAAATTCCAGATATGATAAATTTAAACAATTAAACCGGTATCTGGAATTTATACAGGATATTCTTCCGAAACTCCCCAGAAACCGGGAAGTCCGTATTATAGATTTCGGTTGCGGGAAGTCTTATCTGACTTTTGCTATGTATTATTATCTGAAAGAACTGAACCATTACGACATACAGGTGACCGGATTGGATCTGAAGGAAGATGTGATCGAGAACTGCCAGAAACTGGCGGATAAATACGGATATGACAAACTGCGGTTTCTCCAGGGAGATATCGCTTCCTATCAGGGGGCGGACCAGGCAGATATGGTAGTGACTCTTCATGCCTGTGATACAGCTACAGACTTTGCTCTTGCCAAAGCAGTAAAATGGGGGGCAAAGGTGATTCTGTCTGTGCCATGCTGCCAGCATGAGCTGAACCGGCAGGTACAGAACCAGGATCTGGCGCCTGTCCTGGAATATGGGATATTGAAGGAAAGATTTGCAGCGATCCTCACAGACGGTCTTAGGGCCCAGATGCTGGAGAGTGCAGGATATGATACCCAGATCCTGGAGTTTATATCCATGGAACATACGCCCAAGAACCTGCTGATCCGTGCCGTAAAAAACGAGAATAAAAAAGAGGATCCAAAGCAGCGGCAGAAATGGGAAAATTGTATAGAGGCCTTCCATGTAGAACCTGCACTAAAGAAGCTGATGTTTGGCGGCGGCAGTTCAGAGAAAGAAGGAACGGCTGCCTTTGATGAAAGATACAGAGAGGATTATAAATGAAGAAAATATTGATAAGAGCCGGCGTTTTGCTGGCTGTCTTCCTGTGTGGGGTGGCAGCATTTTCCGGTCTGATGAATCATCAGTCCACGGATAATAAGACGGATATGGAAACTGCATCCAGTCCCAGCATGGCTATGATCATCAACGATACAGAAGTAAACCGTATGTATGCTTATGCGGATGAGATGAATGTAAGTTTTGTGAGAGACAGCCTTACCCCTCTGGGGACAGACAGGACTCTGGAAATAAGTATTACGCCCAACGGCCGGGAGATTGACAGCCTTGTTTATGAGGTAACCTCTCTTGACGGGAAGACAGTGATAGAAAATGACAAGATCCGGAATTTTACGGAAGAGGAGGATGGCAGGCTTACCGCACAGTTTACCCTTTCCCAGCCGATCCTTATGGATCAGGAATATTCTCTGCGCTTTACTTTGAATACAGAGGATGGAAGCTGGAACTATTACACCAGGCTTCTTCAGAGAGCAGGGATTAGTACAGAACAGTATGTGGAATTTGTAAACAGTTTTTATACCAAGAGTTTTTCACAGGAGGACTCCGGAGATCTGACCACTTATCTGGAGGATGATCCTTCTATGACGAACAACAGCTTCCGGGACCTGGATATCACCTCTGACCAGAGCATGATCCTGTGGGGAGATCTGGCACCTCAGATCAGCAGACCGGGAATTCCTACCATAGAGGACATTAATGAAAATTCCGGAAGCATTTCCCTGACGTATTATATTTCTGCTGAGAATGAGGAGGGGGAAGTAGAGAAATATCAGGTGGACGAGTTCTACCGTAT
Source organism: Candidatus Blautia pullistercoris (assembly GCA_019114545.1). Lineage (GTDB taxonomy): Bacteria > Bacillota > Clostridia > Lachnospirales > Lachnospiraceae > Blautia > Blautia pullistercoris. The sequence continues at coordinate 5,190 of DXFG01000214.1, forward strand.
GAGTTATAACCAGACCAGAGTTGTTCTCCTGGATTTCAGGCGTCAGGTAAAACAGGTCCTGACTACAGAGCAGAATCTGGTCAGCAGCGGCAAGGTGAACCTGGGGATCACTGCTACAGATGTCCAGTATATGTCAGACAGCACAGGGACGATCCTGGCCTTTGTCCAGCAGGGGGATCTGTGGTCCTATAATGTAGAGACAAATAAGATGACCAGAGTCTTCAGTTTCCGGGATACGGGAAGCAATGACGAGAGAAACGATATCAGCCAGCATGACATCCGGATCGTCAGAGTGGAAGAAAACGGAGATATCGACTTTATTCTTTACGGATATATGAACCGGGGACAGCACGAGGGACAGATGGGTACTGCCGTATTTCATTATTCTGCAGAACAGAATGCCATAGAAGAGCAGTTTTTCCTGCGAAGCCTGAAGTCCTGGGAATTTCTGAAAGAGGATATGGAAAAGCTGGCCTATGTCAGCAAAGACGGAAATCTGTACCTTCTTTTGGAGGGTACCCTGTATAGGTTCCAGATGGAAGAGAAGACGTATGAAGCTGTGCAGGATCAGATAGAGGATGACTGTTTCTTTGTGTCAGAAAGCGGACGCTATGTGGCATGGATGGAAGGAATGGATCCTTACAATACCACATCCATTGTCTTTATGGACTTTGATACAGGAGAACAGACCACTATTCAGGCAGATCAGGGAACCAGGATCCGGCTGTTCGGATTTATTAACAATGACTTGATCTACGGCGTGGCAAATGAAGGTGACATTGTAACAAATGCTTCCGGAGGCAGAGATTTTGCCATGACGGAGATACGGATTCAGAATTTCCAGGGAGAACTGGTGAAAAGCTATCACCAGGACGGCTACTATGTCCTGGACGTGACTATCCAGGAAAATCTCCTGGAACTTTCCAGAGCCACCAAGGTGGGAGACAGCTTTGCAGGCACTACCCAGGATCAGATCATGAACAATGTCCGCAGCAAACAGGATGAGATTTTCTCCGTGGTCACATCTACCACTGTACGGCAGGGAAATGTGACGGCGATACAGTTTGCGGCCGATAGTTCAGGGCAGCCGCCTTTGGTAGTAGATACCAAGATCATTGAAAATCCTGACCGGACTTTGAATATGGAACTTACCGGGGAGGAAGGAAACAGATATTATGTATATGCCCGGGGCAGCCTGACCGGTATCTATGAAAATGTTTCTTCGGCAGTGGCCCGGGCCCAGGAAGAAAACGGGATTGTTCTGGATGCCGATCAGCGGTACATCTGGGAGAGCAATAATACCCCTGACCGGGCAAGTATTTCCGCCCAGGATCTGCCGGAAGCCATAGCCCAGGCGTCTCTCGACCTGGAAGCCTTAAACGAGGCTTTAGACGGTCAGGGAACGGTCATTGATATGACCGGCTGTACCCTGGAACAGATCCTGTACGAGACCGGAGCCCAGCGGCCGGTGATCACCCGGGGAGAAAACGGCCAGGTAAAAGTGATCTTAGGCTATGATGCTTATAATACGATCCTGTATGATCCGGCTACCGGGGAGACGGCTTATTACGGAATGCAGGACAGTACCAATGCTTTCCAGGCAAATGGAAATGTGTTCCTGTGCTATCTGGAAGATAATGCCTGAGATTTGCCTTGAACTGTCCCGGACAATGCGCTATACTAATGAAATACCTGTAAGAGAAGGAGATAGAAGAATGCAGCTCACAACAGTAAAAGAGATTTACAGAAACAGAGAAGAATATCTGGATAAAGAGATTACCGTAGGAGGATGGGTGAGAAGTGTAAGAGATTCCAAGACCTTTGGATTTATCGTTCTCCATGACGGAAGCTTTTTTGATACACTTCAGATCGTATATCATGATCAGATGGAGAATTTCCAGGAAATCTCCAAATTAAACGTAGGTGCGGCTATCATCGTAAAAGGAAAGCTGGTTGCCACGCCTAATGCAAAACAGCCTTTTGAGATCCAAGCGGATGAAGTGACTGTAGAGGGAGATTCTGCCGCAGACTATCCTCTTCAGAAAAAACGTCACAGTATGGAGTACCTGCGGACCATTTCTCATCTGCGTCCCAGAACCAATACTTTCCAGGCAGTCTTTCGTGTCCGCTCACTGGTCGCCTTCGCCATTCATCAGTTTTTCCAGGAGAGAGGTTTTGTATATGTCCATACCCCTCTGATTACAGGAAGCGACTGTGAAGGCGCAGGAGAAATGTTCCAGGTAACCACCATGGACCTGAAGAATATTCCAAAGACCAAAGACGGAGAAGTGGATTTCTCCAAGGACTTCTTTAAGAAACCTACAAACCTGACAGTAAGCGGTCAGTTAAACGGTGAAACTTTTGCCCAGGCTTTCCGGAATATCTATACTTTCGGACCTACATTCCGGGCGGAAAATTCCAATACTACCCGTCATGCGGCAGAATTCTGGATGATTGAGCCCGAGATGGCTTTTGCAGATCTTCAGGACAACATGGAGATGGCCGAGGCTATGCTGAAATATGTGATCCGCTATGTGCTGGAACATGCCCCGGAGGAGATGAACTTCTTCAACGCCTTTATTGATAAAGGTCTTCTGGACAGATTAAATCATGTGCTGAACTCTGAGTTCGCCCATGTGACCTACACAGAGGCCATAGAACTTCTGGAAAAAGTAAATGATAAGTTCGATTATAAGGTATCCTGGGGCTGCGACCTTCAGACCGAGCATGAGAGATACCTTACCGAACAGATCTTTAAACGCCCGGTATTTGTCACAGACTATCCGAAGGAGATCAAGGCTTTCTACATGAAACAGAATGAGGACGGCAAAACCGTGGCGGCTATGGACTGTCTGGTTCCGGGAATCGGTGAGATCATCGGCGGAAGCCAGAGAGAAGATTCCTATGAGAAGCTGAAACAGCGGATGGCAGAACTGAATCTGAAAGAGGAAGACTATGAATTCTATCTGGATCTGCGTAAATACGGTTCTACCCGTCACTCCGGATTCGGACTGGGATTTGAGAGATGTGTGATGTACCTTACCGGTATGCAGAACATCAGGGACGTGATCCCCTTCCCAAGAACTGTAAACAATTGTGAATTATAAGA
>DXFG01000215.1 GCA_019114545.1 Candidatus Blautia pullistercoris
GTGATCGGAGAAGCCTTCGGAAGCGCTTATCTGACTATGAACAGCAAATCCACAGGTGCCGATATGGTTTATGCATGGCCATCTGCACAAATTGGAATGATGGACGCTAAACTGGCAGCCAAGATCATGTATGCCGGATCTGACGTACAGACCATTAATGAGAAGGCAGCAGAATATGCTATGCTCCAGTCCAGCGCTCTTTCAGCAGCAAAGAGAGGCTATGTAGATACCATCATCGAGCCTCTGGATACCAGAAAATATGTCATCGGTGCTTTTGAGATGTTATTCACAAAGAGAGAAAATCGTCCTGACAAAAAACACGGCACGGTTTAAGTGAGGTGAAGCATATGAAGCAGATAGGAAAAAAAATAGGAGGACTCGTATCCTTAGGTATTCTGACTCTTACCCTGACTGCCTGTACCGGTTCCCAGGAGGAGATCAACGAAACCGTAGCAAATAATCTGTACAGCACCACTACCTCTACTATGGAGACTCTGGTTGCTTATGATAACGCTACCATGGAACAGGCCATAGAAGAGAATCCCAATATGGACGATTTTACCAGGAGCGCCTTTCAATCCTGGATGGATTCTTCAGAGGAACTGGGATCCTATATCGGATTTGAGGATGTGGACCCTTCAGAGGCAGTTTCGAAAGATGGAAGCAACTATGTAGTGGATCTGGAAGCAGAATTTGAAAATGGTACAGCCGATGTTCAGATGGTCTACGACAGCAAGCTGAATGCGGACAGCATCGGATTCAGTATGCAGTACAGCATGGGAGAGAAGATGCAGGATGCTGCCATGAATGCCGTAGTCGGCCTTGGAACAGTGTTTATCGTACTGTTCTTCTTGGTTTTTGTTATTTCTCTTTTTAAATATATCCCCGGCCTTGTGGATTCTTTTGGAAAGAACAAAACAGAAACTCCGGCCCCGGCTCCTGTTTCTGCAGCCCCTGCGCCTGCGGTTGTTCCTGCAGCAGAAGAGGAGGAAGTACTTACAGATGATCTGGAACTGGTGGCTGTTATCGCAGCAGCTATTGCAGCTTCTGAAAATACATCCCCGGACAGCTTTGTAGTCCGTTCGATCAGAAAATCAAAGAAAAATAATTGGCGTTAGCTGAAAGTCATAGGAGGAAAAGAATATGAAATCTTATACAATTACGGTAAACGGCGTTGCATATGATGTAACAGTAGAAGAAGGTGCAGGCAATGGAGCGGCAGCACCAGTGGCAGCACCGAAAGCCGCACCAAAGGCAGCACCAAAAGCGGCTCCGTCACCTGCAGCAGCACCGGTAGCAGCAGCGGCTGGCTCTGTTGAAGTAAAGGCTTCTGTACCGGGTAAGGTATGCGGTGTGGAAGCAAACGTGGGACAGACTTTAAAAGCAGGAGATCCTATCGTTGTCCTGGAAGCCATGAAGATGGAAATTCCCGTTGTAGCACCTCAGGACGGCACAGTGGCAAGCATTAACGTGGCAGTAGGAGACGCTGTGGAGAACGGCGATGTCCTTGCTACCATGAACTAAACAGTATGGACTGTGTAAAGTCAAAGAAAAAATACGGGAGGTAAAAAAATGTCAAACATTGCAGATGTTGCGTCAAATCTTATCAGCCAGACCGCTTTTATGAATTTGACATTTGGAAATCTGATCATGATCCTAGTGGCGTTTGTGTTCCTGTTCCTCGCCATAAAAATGGGATTTGAACCCCTCTTGCTGGTACCTATTGCCTTCGGCATGCTTCTGGTAAATATTTACCCGGATATTATGATTTCAGCGGAAGAGGCTTCTAATGGAACACCGGGCCTTCTGCACGTTTTCTATATCCTGGATGAGTGGAGCGTTCTGCCTTCTCTGATCTTCCTGGGAGTAGGAGCTATGACAGACTTTGGTCCCCTGATTGCAAATCCCAAGAGCTTTCTCATGGGTGCTGCAGCACAGTTAGGTATTTATGTGGCTTATTTCCTGGCAATCTTTATGGGATTCAATGGAAGAGCCGCAGCTGCTATCTCCATTATCGGAGGTGCAGACGGACCGACTTCTATTTTCCTGGCCGGAAAGCTGGGTCAGTCCGGACTTATGGGAGCGATAGCTGTGGCAGCGTATTCCTATATGTCCCTGGTTCCCATCATCCAGCCGCCTATTATGAAACTTCTTACAACCGAGGAAGAGAGAAAGATCAAGATGGAACAGCTCCGTCCGGTATCCAAACTGGAAAAGATTTTGTTCCCTATCGTTATTACGGTAGTGGTATGCCTGATCCTGCCTACTACTGCTCCTCTGGTTGGTATGCTGATGCTTGGAAATCTGTTCCGTGAGTCAGGCGTGGTAAAACAGCTGACAGAGACAGCTTCCAATGCTCTTATGTATATCGTTGTAATCCTTCTGGGAACTTCTGTAGGTGCTTCTACAAGCGCTGAGGCTTTCCTGAAGATGGATACTCTGAAGATCGTTGTCCTGGGTCTGGTAGCCTTTGCCTTTGGTACTGCGGGAGGTGTGCTCCTGGGCAAGCTGATGTGCAAGATGTCTCATGGCAAGATCAATCCGCTGATCGGTTCTGCCGGGGTATCTGCCGTACCTATGGCAGCCCGTGTATCCCAGAAAGTCGGTGCAGAAGCAGATCCGACCAACTTCCTGCTGATGCACGCCATGGGACCAAATGTTGCCGGTGTTATCGGTACAGCCGTAGCTGCGGGAACTTTTATGGCAATCTTCGGTGTGAATTAAAGTCCGGATCAGCGGACATGGAAATTTAAATGGAGGAAAGAAAGATGGCAGAAGTAGTAAAAAAACCTATTAAAATTACTGAGACGATCCTGCGTGATGCTCATCAGTCTCTGATCGCCACAAGAATGACAACAGAGCAGATGCTGCCAATCGTAGATAAACTGGATAAAGTGGGTTATTATTCTGTGGAGTGCTGGGGCGGTGCGACCTTTGACGCTTCCCTGCGTTTCCTGAAAGAAGACCCATGGGAAAGACTTCGTAAATTCCGTGACGGATTTAAAAATACAAAACTTCAGATGCTGTTCAGGGGACAGAATATTTTAGGATACCGCCCTTATGCAGATGATGTGGTAGAGTATTTTGTGCAGAAATCTATTGCCAACGGAATTGATATCATTCGTATCTTTGACTGTATGAATGACCTTAGAAACCTGCAGACTGCAGTAAAAGCCGCCAACAAGGAAAAAGGACACGCTCAGGTGGCTATGTCCTATACTTTGGGCGAGGCTTACACACTGGATTATTGGGTAGATCTGGCAAAGAGAATCGAGGATATGGGGGCAAATTCTATCTGTATCAAAGATATGGCCGGCCTGCTTCTTCCATATGCAGCCACAGAACTGGTAACCGCTTTGAAGGAGGCTGTAGATATTCCCATTCAGCTTCATTCACACTATACTTCCGGCGTAGCGTCCATGACCTATCTGAAAGCAGTAGAGGCAGGGGTAGATGTGATCGATACAGCTATGTCTCCGTTTGCACTGGGTACTTCTCAGCCTGCTACAGAGGTTATGGTAGAAACCTTTAAGGGAACCCCATATGACACAGGATTTGACCAGAATCTGCTGGCAGAGATTGCAGATTACTTCCGTCCGATCCGCGACGATGCCCTGGATTCCGGCCTGCTGAATCCAAAGAACCTGGGCGTAAATATTAAGACCCTTCTGTACCAGGTACCTGGCGGTATGCTTTCTAACCTGACTTCACAGCTGAAAGAACAGCATGCAGAAGATAAATATTATGAAGTTCTGGAAGAGGTTCCGAGAGTTCGTAAAGACCTCGGCGAGCCTCCGCTGGTTACTCCGTCTTCTCAGATTGTTGGTACCCAGGCTGTATTTAATGTGCTGATGGGTGAACGATACAAGATGGTAACCAAAGAAACAAAAGATGTATTAAGCGGTAAGTACGGCGCTACTGTAAAGCCTTTTAATTCGGAAGTACAGAAGAAGTGCATCGGTGATGCAGAAGTGATTACCTGCCGTCCGGCAGATCTTCTGGAGCCGGAACTGGATACCTTAAGAGGAGAGATGGCACAGTGGTCTGAGCAGGAAGAAGATGTACTGACTTATGCTCTTTTCCCACAGGTTGCGACAGACTTCTTCAAATACAGAGAAGCACAGCAGACGAAGGTAGATCCTAAGGAAGCGGATACAGAAAACGGAGTATATCCGGTATAACAGATTTATAAAGTAAGACAAGCTGCCTTTAGAGAGAATGGTCAGAAATATTTTGAACGTTTCTCGGGGCAGCTTCTTTTGCTTTCTTGGAAAAAGTGTGTTATGATAAAAAACATGTGAAGAAAAAGAAAAGAAGAGGCACATGATATGAATAATAGTACGGAACATCTGCTTGGCAGGATCAATCATCAATTCCACAGTTTCAGTAAAGGCCAGAAAAAACTGGCATCCTATATCCTGGACAATTATGATAAGGCAGCATTTCTAACTGCAGCAAAGCTGGGAGAGACTGTGGGGGTCAGTGAATCTACGGTGGTACGTTTTGCCATACATCTGGGGTATAAGGGATATCCGGAATTTCAAAAGGTTCTGGAAGAATTGGTTAGGACTAAATTGAACTCTATACAGCGGATGGAGGTAACCTATGGGAAAGTACCTCAGTCAGAGATACTGGATACAGTGCTCCACTCAGACATTGATAAGATCAAGCTGACTCTGGAAGGAATCGATCATCAGGCCTTTGAACTGGCTATAGAGCTCCTTCTTTCTGCCAGGAACATTTATGTAGTGGGAATCAGGAGCTGCGCTCCTCTGGCAAGCTTTATGAGCTTTTATCTGAATCTGATTTTTGATAATGTAAGGCTTCTGACTACCAGCAGTTCCAGCGAAATTTTTGAGCAGATGATCCATATAGGCGAGGAAGATGTGATCGTAGGGATCAGTTTTCCGAGATATTCTATGCGCACTTTGAAAGCCCTGGAATTTGCCAACAACCGGAAGGCAAAGGTGATCACTTTGACCGACAGTGTTCATTCTCCTATGAATCTGTACTCTTCCTGTAATCTTATAGCCAGAAGCGATATGGCTTCTATCGTAGATTCTCTGGTGGCACCATTAAGTGTGATCAATGCATTGGTAGTGGCTCTCAGTATGAGAAAACAGAAGGAAGTAGTAGAAAGACTGGAATCCCTGGAAAAAATATGGGATGAATATCAGGTATATAATAACGATGAAATTGATCCAGCAGACAGCGAGGAGATCCAGCTGCTGGATCCTAATCATTCAGACAGATAGAGATGTCGGAATGTGAAGACTAAGAGAACTGGAATTATAGGAGCGGTACATGGAAAAGATAGTGATTATCGGAGGCGGCGCAGCAGGCATGGCTGCAGGCGTTTTTCTGGGAGAACAGGGACATAAGGTCCACATTTTTGAAAAAAATGAAAAGCTGGGGAAGAAATTGTTTATTACAGGGAAAGGAAGGTGCAATCTGACGAATTCCTGCGATGAAGAAACTTTTTTTCAGTCTGTGGTGACGAATCCTAAATTTCTTTACAGTGCTTTTTATGGCTTTACAAATCAGGATGCGATCCGTTTTTTTGAAAATTTGGGACTGAGGATAAAAGAAGAGCGGGGAGGAAGGATCTTTCCGGTATCGGATCATTCTTCAGACGTGATAGGCGTGTTGGAGAAAAAACTGAAGCAGCTGGATGTGAAGATCCATTTAAAGAGCCGGGTACGGGAAATCCGGACTGAGGAAGGGCCGGAGGGGGAAAATAGAGTAAAGGGAGTTGTGCTGGAAAATGGGGCCGAGATTGAAGCAGACAGGGTCATCGTGGCTACGGGAGGATATTCCTATCAGGCTACCGGCTCTACAGGAGACGGCTATCGTTTTGCCAGAGAGACAGGCCACGGGGTGACGGATATCCGCCCGGCCCTGGTCCCTGTGGAAATCCGGGAAGAATACATTGTCCGTATGCAGGGCCTTTCTCTGAAAAATGTGGAACTGACTGTAAAGGATGGAAAAAAGGTTTTGTATAAAAATTTCGGGGAGCTTTTGTTTACTCACTTTGGTATGTCAGGGCCTTTGGTGCTGACTGCCAGCTCTTATATCGGAAAACGGCTGGAGAAAGGGCCTCTTCAGGGGTTCCTGGATTTGAAACCGGCTCTGACTGTGGAACAGCTGGACAGGCGTCTTTTGCGTGAATTTGAAGAGGGGCTAAATAAGCAGTTTAAAAATGTGATCACAGGCTGGTTTCCTGCAAAACTTTATCCGGTAATGCTGGAACTGGGGGAGATTCCTCCGGAAAAGAAAGTCCATGAGATCACAAGAGAAGAGAGGATGGCTTTTCTTGAAAGAGTAAAGAAATTTCCATTTACTATTACAGGTCTGCGGGGTTTCAGGGAGGCAATTATTACTCAGGGAGGCATCAAAGTAAAGGAGATCGATCCCGGGACCATGGAATCCAAAAAGGTGAAAGGTCTCTATTTCATTGGGGAGGTGTTGGACCTGGATGGGGTTACCGGAGGATTTAACCTGCAGATTGCCTGGTCTACGGCAAAGGCGGCAGCCAGGGAGGAATTATGCTAAAAGCAGTGATTTTTGATTTTGACGGAGTGATCGTAGATACGGAAACACAATGGTTTGAGATTTATCGGGACTGGCTGAAAGCCAGTTATCAGTACGACCTGGATATCCGGGACTATCTGGTATGCGTAGGGTCTGATAACCAGGAGTTTTTTGGATTTTTAAAGGAAAAAGTAAGCCCTGAGATAAACGGCGAAGCTTTTGAAGCTTCGGCTGCCAAGGAATTTCTCCGGCGCAGCAGTACGCTTCCGCCTATGAAGGGAGTAGAAGAATTTATAAAAAAAGCAAAGCAACGGGGACTGAAACTGGGAATTGCCACCTCTGCAACAGAGAAAAAGCCGGTGTCACATCTGAAGAGACTGGGTTTGCTGGAATACTTTGATGCCTTTTCCACAGCAGATATTTGCAGGAATGTTAAGCCGGCGCCGGATCTCTTTTTGAAAGCAGCAGAAATGCTGGGGGTAACGCCTGAGGAATGTCTTGCAGTTGAGGACTCCGGAAATGGTCTGATCAGCGCTAACCGGGCGGGAATGCCCTGTCTTCTGGTGCCGAATCAGATAACCCGGCACTGCGATTTTGGGTCATGCTACCGCCGGGCTGCCTCCCTAGAAGAAACAGATCTGGATGAGATCATCCGGGATTATGCCGAGGAGAAGGAGTTCTGGTATAGGAATCTATAAGAAAAAGGAGTAAGAGATATGGCAGTAAATATTGCAATTGACGGACCGGCAGGCGCCGGAAAAAGCACCATAGCCAAAGCGGTAGCAAAAGAATTGGCATTTATTTATGTGGATACGGGAGCTATGTATAGGGCTATGGCTTTGTACCTGATCCGTCAGGGGATTTCTCCCGAAGAAAAAGAAAAGATGGAAGAGGCCTGTCGTGAGGCAGACATTTCTATCGTATATGAAGATGGGGTCCAGCAGGTGATCCTGAATGGGGAGAACGTAACGCCTTACCTCCGAAATGAAGAGGTGGGGAATATGGCATCGGTAAGTTCCGGAAATCCGGTGATAAGAGAAAAACTGGTAGAACTTCAGAGAAATCTGGCTGCCAGATCCAATGTAGTGATGGATGGGAGAGATATCGGAACCTGTGTCCTTCCGAATGCAGATATAAAGATCTATCTTACTGCAAGTGTCAGAACACGGGCATTGAGAAGGTGCAAAGAGCTTGAAGAAAAAGGGATTCCATGCAGTCTGGAGGAGATTCAGGAGGATATCTGCCAGAGAGATAAAAGAGATATGGAGAGAGAAATCTCACCTCTGCGTCAGGCTGAGGATGCGGTCCTTGTAGATTCTTCGGAATTAAACATCCAGGAGGTAAAGGAGGAGATCCTTCGCCTTTACAGAGAGAAAACCAGGGAAGGGAAGTAAGGAAATGGAAGTAAAGGTTGCAAAGACCGCCGGTTTTTGCTTCGGTGTAAAAAGAGCGGTGGAAAAAGCCTATGAAGTGGCGGACGCCCATAAGGGCCCGGTATATACTTATGGCCCCATTATTCACAATGAAGAAGTAGTCTCAGACCTGGAAAAACGAGGAGTTCGGGTACTGGAAACGGAGAAAGAATTGAGAAGCCTGAAAGAAGGAACCGTGATCATCCGCTCCCATGGAGTGCCGGAGGATATCTATGATCTGCTGAAGGAGAAAAAACTGGATTATGTGGATGTTACTTGCCCTTTCGTCCTGAAGATCCATCGGATTGTGGAAAGAGAAAGTAAAGGGGGACGCCATATCGTGATCGTCGGAAATCCGGATCATCCGGAGGTGGCAGGGATCCGCGGGTGGTGCCATGGTCCTTCTACTGTGATCCGCACAAAGGAAGAAGCAAGGGATTTTCTGTCGGAAGAACACGAAAAAGTTTGTATTGTGTCTCAAACGACATTTAATTACAATAATTTTCAAGAAATAGTTGAAATTTTGAGCGAAAAGAGGTATGATAGACTTGTTTTAAATACGATTTGCAATGCCACGCAGGACAGACAGACCGAGGCGGAGGAGATCGCAAAACAGGTAGACGCCATGATTGTCGTTGGGGGCAGGCATAGCTCAAATACCCAGAAGCTTTATGAAATATGTAAAAAGGAATGTAGAAATACTTACTATATACAGACACTTGCTGATTTGGATTCTGAACGTTTTCGTTCCGTTCAATGTATAGGTATTACAGCAGGGGCGTCAACCCCAAATAAAATAATTGAGGAGGTTTCAAAACATGTCAGAATTAAGTTTTGAACAGATGCTGGACGAGACATTTAAAACTATAAGGAATGGAGAGGTAGTCGAAGGCACAGTTATTGATGTGAAAGAAGATCAGATTATCTTGAACATTGATTATAAAGCAGACGGCATTATTACCAGAAGCGAATATTCCAATGACCAGAATCTGGATCTGAGAACTGTGGTTCATCCAGGTGATACTATGGAAGCAAAAGTGCTGAAGCTCAATGATGGAGACGGACAGGTTCTGCTGTCTTCCAAGAGACTGGCTGCCGACAAAGGCAACAAGAGACTGGAAGAAGCATTTGAGAATAAAGAAGTGCTGAAAGCAAAAGTTACGCAGGTATTAGAGGGTGGCTTAAGCGTAGTTATTGACGAGGCAAGAGTCTTCATTCCGGCAAGTCTTGTGTCCGATACTTATGAAAGAGACCTGACCAAATATCAGGATCAGGAAATTGAATTTGTGATCACTGAGTTTAACCCGAGAAGAAGAAGGGTCATCGGTGACAGAAAGCAACTTTTGGTTGCTAAGAAAGAGGAAATGAAGAAAGAACTCTTTGAGAGAATCAAATCCGGAGATGTAGTAGAAGGAACTGTAAAAAATGTAACAGACTTCGGCGCATTTATCGATCTGGGCGGAGCAGATGGACTCCTTCACATTTCTGAAATGTCCTGGGGAAGAGTGGAGAATCCGAAAAAGGTATTCAAAGCAGGAGAAAAGCTTACCGTACTGATCAAAGATATCAATGGAGATAAGATTGCTCTGAGTCTGAAATTCCCAGAGCAGAATCCGTGGCTCCATGCAGCAGAAAAATATGCGGTAGGCAATATTGTAGAAGGTAAGATTGCCCGTATGACAGATTTTGGTGCTTTCATCGAACTGGAGCCGGGAGTAGATGCCCTTCTTCATGTATCTCAGATATCAAGAGCCCATGTAGATAAACCATCTGACGTTCTGAAAGTAGGTCAGGAAGTGACTGCGAAAGTAGTAGACTTCAATGAGGAAGAGAAGAAGATCAGTTTAAGTATGAAAGTACTGGAGCCGGCAAAAGAAGAAGCTGCCCAGTCTGTACAGGAAGCTGAGGAAGAGACCACAGAAGAATAAAAGGAATGAGAGGAGAACGGCATGCTAACCGTTCTCCTTTTTGTATAGAATAAGTCCGATAAGCAGCTGAGGTGTTTGCACCGACTGTTATTTGCCGGGTAATGGATAATCCCTCCTCATTGGATTGACTTGGGACCATCGTCAGAGGGGACGGCACCATTTTAATATTTCCAGAAGGTATTTGCGGAGAAACTCGGGAGAAGAATCCTTAAAAGGCCATAGGGCATACGTAGAGGAATCTTTATAGTGCTCTTTCAGAAGAGGGAGCGGAAGATTTCCTGGAGCAGATACAAAGGTGCCGGTATATTTCTTGTAGCATTCCGCTGCTTTTGCCTTTCTCCTCCTGGAGGGATCTGTGTATATAGCCACACTTTTATGGATTGCTTCATCTTCATAAGGAAGGAAATAATAATTTTGATAATCCGGATAGAAATACTTTAAAGTGCCTTCATAGAGAGGCATTTTTATTTTTCCCCTGGAATTTTCTATAGAGATGCGGCAGAGATTGCCGGCGGCGCTCAGTCTGACAGGAATTGAAAAAGGAAATTCCAGGGAAAAGAGCAGGTGCCTTATCTGACATCCCTCCAGTGTGGACTCCTGTATTTCCTGTACTTCCAGAACTGAAAAGCATCCGGAGAAAAAATCTTTCAGATATCCCAGAGGAAGAAGAGAAAGCATACCTTTTAGGTCATCCTGATTGTGAAGCAGGAGCAGATTTTGTATATTGTTTTCTTTAGATTTTACATAAATTTGATAAAAATTTATCATTTCTTTTCCGGAAAGCTGGTCTCTTCTGGGATAATGCATCAGATTTTCATAGGACTTCTGTTTATGATCCGGCATTTGTGAAAAGAAAGGCGAAAGCTTTGACAGCTCTCTGTAAAGGTCGATTTGCGAAAGGGAAGAGAAAGACTGGTCCAGGCCGAGATAGCGGCAGCGATGGGCCAGATAGGGAACATCAAAGGTGGTTCCGTTAAAGTGGACAAGATGTTTTTTCTTTTGGGCAAGGGCTGAGAAAGACCTTAACAAGGACATTTCTTCACTTTCTGTATTTTCTTCTGCCAAAAACTGTATAAGGACAGGGTAGGGATCTTCCCTGTTTTTTTCTATGACACCAATGAGAAATACCCGGCTGTTCCCGGGACCAAGACCAGTAGTCTCAATATCAAAAAAAAGCACATCTTCCAGGTGAATCTCTTCGGGGAAAAAGCCCTTGTTTATATCGATATTTTTTTGACAGAGAATTTCTTTATTCGTTATCATTTTAACAAAATCCTTTCAAATTGTATTTAAAATAGTACGAAAAATGCCTAAATTTTTCTAGTGATTTCTCCAAAGAGATGATATATT
>DXFG01000216.1 GCA_019114545.1 Candidatus Blautia pullistercoris
ATCTCCGGAACACCCCCGAAATTCGTTTTATTCTGGACGAATCCATCGAGTACGGTGTTGCCATGTCGAAACTCATTGATGAAGTGAGCAAAAAAGAAGACGCACAGGAGGTGCAGGAAGATGGAGAAGATTACCAGTGAATTAAAAGATGTTAAGACTGTTGGAATTGCAGGTCATATCCGCCCTGACGGGGATTGTGTGGGAGCCTGTATGGGACTTTATCTTTATTTAAAAGCAAACTATCCGGAGCTTGAGACAGATGTATACCTGGAAGAACCGAAAGCGGGTTTTTCGTTTATTAAAGACCTGGATCAGATTAAGACGGAGTATGATGAGAAGAAAAAATACGATGTCTTCTTTGTTTTGGATACCAGTGAAAAAAACCGTATCGGTGTGGCTCTTGCCGGGTATGAAAGTGCCAAAAAGACAGTATGCATTGACCATCATATAAGCAATAAAGGATTCGGAGAAGTGAATATCATAAAACCTGAACTCAGTTCAGCTTCGGAATTGCTGTATACCTTACTGGAAAAGGAGAAGATTACTGCAGAAGCGGCAGCGGCCATCTATACGGGAATCGTTCATGATACAGGGGTTTTCCAATATTCCAGCACATCTCCCCAGACTATGCGGATTGCTGCAGAACTGATGGAAATGGGAATCGATTTTTCCAGGATTATTGATAAATCCTTCTATGAAAAGTCTTATGTCCAGAATCAGATTCTGGGAAGATGTCTGATGGAAAGTATCCTGATCATGGGAGGCAAGGTGATCGTCGGCTACATCAGAAAACGGGATATGGAATTCTACGGAGTGGAACCTAAGGATCTGGACGGCATTGTCCAGCAGCTGCGGGTGACCAAGGGAGTGGAAGTTGCCATCTTTATCTATGAAGTGAAAACCCAGGAATTTAAAGTCAGCCTTCGTTCCAACGGCGACGTTGATGTAAATGCAGTGGCCTCTTATTTCAGCGGCGGCGGTCATATAAAGGCTGCCGGCTGCACCATGCAGGGATCGGTTTATGATGTGATCAATAATCTTACCCGCCCCATTGCAAAACAGCTTAAAGAGAGAAGTCAGACATCATGATCAACGGAGTTCTGAATGTTTATAAAGAAAAAGGATATACTTCTCATGATGTGGTGGCAAAGCTGCGGGGAATCCTGAAACAGAAAAAAATCGGACATACAGGAACTCTGGATCCGGAGGCTCAGGGAGTACTGCCGGTATGTCTGGGACGAGGTACAAAACTCTGCGGCATGCTGACAGATAAAAGAAAGACCTACCGGGCGGTCCTTCATCTGGGAATTGAGACGGATACTCAGGATATGACCGGAGAGGTTATAAGCCGCTGCCCTGTAGAGGTTACCAGGGAAGAAGTGGAAGACTGCATCAGAAGTTTTGTGGGAGATCAGATGCAGGTTCCGCCTATGTATTCCGCTTTGAAAGTGGGCGGGAAAAAGCTTTATGAGCTGGCCAGAGAAGGAAAACAGGTAGACAGAAAGCCTCGTCCGGTGACTTTTTATGAGATAAAAATCCTGTCCATGGCACTTCCTCTGGTCACCATAGAGGTTACCTGCTCAAAAGGAACTTACATACGGACTCTGTGCCATGATATAGGAGAAAAGCTGGGCTGCAAGGGCTGTATGGAAAGTCTTTTGCGGACCAGAGTGGATCGGTTTCTCATAGAGGACAGCCTGAAGCTTTCTCAGATTGAAAAGCTGGCAGCCAAAGGCTGTTTAGAGGAGCATATTCTCCTGCCTGACCAGATGTTTCCGGATTGTCCGAAGATCCGGGCGGGTCGGAAATTTGATAAAATGCTGGAGAATGGAAATCCTCTTCCCTGGAAAGGCGCTGTTCCGGGAGACCGGGTGCGTGTGTATCACAGCAGCGGAATCTTCATAGGGGTTTATCAGTGGCAGAAAGAGAGAGGGCAGTATAGGCCGGAGGCGATCTTTTCTTCCCCTCAGGATTTTCTTCCCCTGTCAAAGCTTTCGCAGAAGTCTTCGGAGAACCAAATCAGGATCGCCCCGGATCTGCCAGAAACCGGAAAGGAGCAGACATGATTTATACTACCCAGGTACCTCATTTGGATCAGGGCATGAGAAGCTGTATTACCCTGGGAAAATTTGACGGCCTTCACAGAGGGCATCAAAAGCTGATAGAGCGCATAAAAGAGGAGAGGAAGGAAAACTGCAAAACAGTGGTTTTTACCTTTGATGTGTCTCCCAGATCCTATATCCTGCATACGCCGCCTAAATATCTTCTTACTTATGAGGAACGGCGGGAGCTGGCAGAAAATCTGGGAGTGGATATTCTGGCAGAGTGTCCTTTTACAGAGGAGCTGATGCATATGGAGCCGGAAGCTTTTGTAAGAGAATACCTGGTAGACAGACTCCATGGAAAATATCTTGCGGTAGGGCCGGATTTCCGTTTCGGCTATCAGCGGAAGGGGACTCCTGAACTTTTAAAGAAATTAGGGGAAATTTATGGTTTTTATACAGAAATCCTGGAAAAAGAAAAGTATGAGGGCAGAGATATCAGCAGCACCTATGTCCGGGAAGAGCTGGATCAGGGGCATATAGAAAAGGTAAATCGACTTCTGGGCTATCCTTATTTTACAAAGGGAGAGATCGTCCATGGCAGACAGCTGGGAAGGACCATAGGGATCCCTACTGCAAATCTCATTCCTCCTGCTATAAAGAAACTCCCCCCTAATGGTGTATATATTACAGAATCCATGATCCAGGGGAAAACTTACCAGGGAATCACAAATGTAGGATATAAACCTACGGTCAAGGAAAACTTTCTGGGAGTGGAGACCTATCTGTTTTCCTGCAATGCAGATCTGTATGGCCAGGAGGCCGAGGTAAAGTTTTACCGTTATCTGCGTCCGGAGATAAAATTTGCATCTCTGGAAGAACTGAAAAACCAGATGATGAAAGACATCCAGAAAGGGAAAGAGTTTTTTGGACAAACTTAGAATATGGAGCAGGCGTACAAGGAGACTGGCATATAGGAGTGGCTGGTCTCTTTTTTGCGCGATATGCCCGGGGCGACCAACCTGCTTGCAGGAGCGGGTATCCGAAGGAAATATACAAAATATTACATTAAAGCAACAGATTTTGCATAAAATGCGCTTAATCAGGTAAGAATTTGCTATACTGGATATATTAATATATCAAGGAAATCGGCCTTGAAAAAACTTTACAAAAGCGGGAGAGACCGGTGATGAGAGTAGGAATTTGTGACGATGACAGCAAATGGTATAAGCAGGCAAAAGAGATCATTGAGGCCTATGGAAAGAAAACAGATACAAAAATAGAGATTTTGTATTTCCCTCAGGGGGAATCTCTGGAAACCTATGAGGGAGATCCTATGGAAGCAATTTTTATGGATGTTGATCTGGGGGAAGAAAATGGGATTGTTTTAGCTGAAAAAATTAATAAAAGGTGGAAAAACTGCCAGATCATATATCTTACCAACTATCTCAGCTATGCAACGGAAACCTATCATACGGATCATACTTTTTTTGTTCTGAAGGAACAGTTTCAGGACAGGATCGGAGAGGTTTTCGGAAAAATCCTTCACACTATGGAACAAAAGTCTGAAAGACTGATATTTTCTGTGGTCGGAGGAAAAGAGGTAATCCTTGCCCCGGAGGATATACTTTATTTTGAACGGAGTGGAAGGGTGACCAGGATTGTGACTGTGTGGGGAAACTATGAAATATGGGATAAACTGAAAGATGTCATGGACAAATTGTCGGAAGTGGATTTCGTCCGCTGTCATAACAGCTATATTGTATATATGCCTGCTGTCCGTGAATTGGGGAAAAGCTGTTTTATCCTGAAAAACGGTACAAAGATCATGATAAGCAGAAGCCACATGAAAGGGGTAAAGTCTGCTTTTATGCGCTGGGCAATGACGCAAATAGCATGAAAAATATGCCGGATAAGAGAAAGGGGAAGGAGATATGTTGATCTGGGGAACTGTGGTTCTTTTGCTGATTACGCTTCTTCTCCTTTTTAATGGAGTGCGGATGAAAATGCTGGAACAGGAAAACCGTCTGTTATCTGCCTATATGGATACGGCAGGAGAGTTTTACCAGGGAATACAAAAAAGAGTGGAAGCTTCCAGACGATACCGCCATGATCTGGCAAAACATATCCAGACCCTGGAAACTCTGCTGGCAGGACGAGAAGACGAAGAGGAAGTCAGGACGTATATGGAGGGTCTGAAAAAAGAGTATACAGAATTAAAGAAAAAGAAGTTCTGTCAAGACGAGATCCTGGAATCAATCCTGGATACAAAAGCGAACCAGTGCCGGAAACTGGGGATTCCCATAGAAATTTTCGTAGAAGACTGTTTTTACACGGAGGTTGAGGAAGTAGATATGGTGGGGCTGCTCTGTAATCTTCTGGATAATGCAATTGAGGCAAACGAAAGATGCGCAGAAGGGGAGAGAAGAGGAATCTGGTTTTATATGGAAAAGAAAGAAGAAAAGATAAAGATTAAAATGGAAAATTGCATATCTTCAGAAGAAGAATTCAATTTTATCACACAGAAGAGCAAAAAGAGTGAACATGGCATCGGTACGAAGATCATTGCCGGTCTTGTGGAAAAATATCAGGGGACCAGGGAGATAAAAGAAGATCGGAAGAAGGGAATTATAATTGATCGGATATTCCTTTATGGAAAGGAAAAAATATGAATATAGAGCAGCTTCCATGGCAGACTGCTCTTCGAACAGCTTTGATTCTGGGAGCGAATGTATCCATTGCTTTTTTTATTCAGTTAGCAGCGCTGGAAAGAAAGCGGTCACCTTTGCCATTGACCATTGTTCTTTTGGTCAGAGGTGTTTTGATAAATCTTTTAGGAGGAATTGTTTTTCAGGAGTATATTTCAAAAAATAATTTCTGGAGTAATTGTTATGAAGCCCTGATAACTTTCCAGTCGATTATATTATGGATTTTTGTCTTCTATACTTTTACAGGAGATGCTTTGAAAATTGTAGTTACTTCCATGGCCGCAGAGATCTATGCGGTAGCTTTGAATGGGGTTGTTCTGGCAATGATAAACTACGCAGAAGGGAGAGAAAGCCTGCTTCTCAGCGGAGGATCCTTTCAGCCTCTGGATCTTTTGATCCCTCTGATAATGTATGCTGTTTTTCTGCCTTTATATTTTTTCTTCAGAGATAAACTGAAGGAAAACAGATATAGGAGATTGAAGCACAGAAAATTATGGACAACATTTGCAGGCGTATATATTTTCCTGGGAATTATGTCCTGGTGGAACGGTTATGCAAATAGAATGAGCTATATGTCCTGGTTTATCTGGCTGATATTTTTTATCTTTGCTGCCGGTGCAGGAATAGTCGGGGGCTGGAACTGGATAAATTATATGGAAAAGATAGAGAGAGAACATAGATTATTGAAAAGACAGCAGGAATTTCTCTGTTTTCACAAACGTGCCATAAATGATCAGATCCAAAGCATGGAGGAAAATCAGAGGCTGATCGATCTTCAGATGAAGGAAATACAGAAGCTTGGGGGGAGAACCCTTTCAGGAGAAAGAGCAAAAACCTATTTAAAACAGCTGAAGCAAGAATACCATAATATCAAGGCGGGGGTATACTGTAGTGAATGGGAGATTGATGCAGTTCTGTATTATTATTCACAGAAAGCGGAAGAAAATGAAATTGTCTGCAGTTTTTACTTTGGCAATTACCGAAGAGGATCTGTAAAACACGAATATCTGAGTGAGATTCTGATGCTCCTGCTGGAAGAATCTATTGAGAAGAATCTTACTGTAGAGAAAGGAGAGAGAAGAATTTCACTTTCTGCCGGCACGGTGAGAAATCAGGTGCTCCTGTCCCTGGAGACCGTTGGCAGAGGAAAATTCAGGACCTGGAAACTCAGGACCTTTGCAGAAAAACACCAGGGACTGCTTAAATATAAGAAAAAAGAAAAGAATATTTATATAAAGCTTATGATCCCCTGCACAGAATCTTACAAGCAATCTGATATATCAAAGTGAACCATCTGGAACAGAAAGTAAATGTTATCAAGAAAAAGAATGGGATGGTATTGATTTTTTTCTTTACAACCTGATTTCCTTATGCTATACTCAAAACGTTGGAAACAGCCGTGGTTCAGGAATTGGAATCTCCAACCGTTTCTTAATCACCGGCGATCATTAAATGTAATATGGAGGAAAACAAAATGATTTCTAAAGAAAAGAAACAGGCTATCATGGCAGAATATGCAAGAACACCTGGAGACACAGGTTCACCTGAGGTACAGGTTGCAGTTCTTACAGCAAGGATCAATGAGCTGACAGAGCATTTAAA
>DXFG01000217.1 GCA_019114545.1 Candidatus Blautia pullistercoris
TAGCATTGATTATACCGGTTATTTTTCTTACTGGCCAAAGGCATGGACAGAGATAAATGTGTGTCAAATTTCACTCCCTGCCGAAATGCATCATAATGGCCGCAGGTCTTTGCAATCTTATCCATCCCATACAGCAATGAAGTAATAAGTAATGCTTTCTCTCTAAAATTAATTTCGCCCGTTTCAAATTTATGTTCAATATTTTCTCTTATAAAACCGATTTTTGCACAATCTTCCCTGGAAAAATATGTATCTGCAAAATTTTCTGTCATGTAGTTTTCTTCTGTGATCATTTCTGAATTATAGGAATCAATAATTTTTTCTACCAATTCTTCATGATACTCTTCAGAGGAAAACCACGCATAGTTGCAGATATAATTGCTGTACATAATGTCATTCGTGATCAATTGTTTATCCTGAAAAGCAGATGCCACAGCTCCTGTTCCTGCAAATATATCTGCAAAGACCCTGACATCTTTGCATTCCTTTTCCACAGTTCGTTTAATAAAGGGCAGCAAACGGTATTTATTTCCTAAATAGCGCCTATTATTGATATTGGTGGTCTTAGCCATTTGTCATACCTCAGTTCTCTCCCTATCTAAAACATGTTATTACTATATCATTTTTTGTCGGTTCTTTCAATTCAGATATATCCCATAGCTTCTTTAATATTAGAAGCTCCGATAAGACGGATCCGGTATTTCCCCTGAATACTGTCTAAATTTGCTTTGGGCATTAAGCAGGCTGTAAAGCCCAGTTTTTCTGCCTCTCTCACTCTCTGCTCAGCCATACTTACTCCCCGGATCTCCCCGGACAGTCCCACTTCACCGAAGATCAGCAGCCCTTCATCTACAACTTTGTTCTTATAGCTGGAAGCAATGGCCATTACAATTCCCAGATCTATGGCAGGTTCCCCCAGTCTCATTCCTCCTGCCAGGTTTACATAGGCATCCCAGTCACCCAAATGAAGCCCGGCTCTCTTCTCCAGCACTGCCATCAGAAGATTCACCCGGTTATAATCAATCCCCACCGAAGTCCGCCTTGGCAGTCCGAAGTTAGTCTTGGTCACCAGTGCCTGTATTTCTATTAGGATGGGGCGGGTTCCTTCGATTGAACACACAACCACTGATCCGGAAGCATCCGTAGGTCTGCCGTTGAGCATCGCCTGGGAAGGATTTTTCACTTCAACCAATCCCTTCTCCTGCATCTCAAAAACACCGATTTCATTGGTAGATCCAAAACGGTTTTTTACGCTGCGGAGGATCCGATACGCTACCTGACGGTCCCCTTCAAAATATAAAACCGTATCCACCATATGTTCCAGCACTCTGGGGCCTGCCACACTTCCGTCTTTTGTCACATGGCCTACAATAAAAACAGAAATTCCCAGCCCTTTGGCGATCTGCATGAGGATCCCCGTGGATTCCCGGACTTGAGAAACACTTCCCGGAGCTGAGGAAACCTGCTCGTTATACATGGTCTGTATAGAATCAATCACTACCGCTTCAGGCTTTACCTCTTCGATGGTATGGCGGATCGTCTCCAGATTTGTCTCACACATCAGCAGAAGCTGATCATTAAATTCTCCGATACGCTCTGCCCGAAGCTTGATCTGCCGCAGAGACTCCTCTCCTGAAATATACAGTATCTTATGTCCTTTTTCCGAGAGCTGCCGGCAGACCTGAAGGAGAAGTGTGGATTTTCCGATTCCCGGATCTCCCCCTACAAGCACCATAGAGCCCTGGACGATTCCACCTCCCAGAACCCGATCAAGCTCCTCAATGTCCGTTTTGACCCTGTCATCTTCCCTGGCCTGGATCTTTGTCAGGGCCACCGGCTTATTTTTTATACCGGAACCCGGACCTTGAACAGAATTTCCCTTATTTCCCGTCGATACAGTTTCTTCTACAAAAGTATTCCACTGCCTGCATCCCGGACATTGTCCCATCCATTTCGGAGACTCATATCCGCAATTCTGACAGAAGAAAACGGTCTTTTTCCCTTTCGGCATATTTCTTGATCCTTTCTGCCGCCGCAGGTGCAGTCATAAACAAAATCTGCAGCAGCTCTTTTCTGTGCTTCATAACATGTCCCATTGGTTCGTTGCCCCACAGGATAAAAGGATGCCGCACCTTCTTTCAGAGAAGTTTTGTGCTGCATCCTCTTTTCATTACCATAACAATATTCTGATGTCTGTCAGAGCCTCTTTACATCTTTTCGATTTTCACAGACACCTGTTCTGCCTGCTCCAACTCTACGCTGAAAGACAGCTTGCCGCCCAGATTTGTTTTCATCTCACCGGCTTCAACTCCGTCAATGACCACTTTGTAGGAAGTATCCTCTTCCAGTTCCACTGTGATCTGGGCATCCTTAGGGCCTTCCACTACAAAGCTCATTCCGTTCTCCTCTACATCCAGATTCAGTACAGTGGTTCCGGGAACAGATTCGTAAACAAACATTCCATTCCTCTCCAGCTTAGTGATTTCATTATATGTTTTAACTTTATACATGTCGCCATCGAATTCAAAATCTGACAGCTTAGATTTCACAGCCAATTCATAATTACCAAAACTGATCGTGCCGTTTTCTTCTGTACGAATTAATTCTTTTACTACTGACATTTCCATGTCCTCCCCTAATGTCTTTGGTTTCTGTTACTTTACAAAAATCTTACCATAAAATCTGATTTTTTGCCAGTAAATCTTTATTTTTCTCTCTGCACATTAAATCTGATTTTTTCTTTGTTAAGACCCACAGATACTTTATCTCCGGCATGGATCTTACCGTTCAGGATTTCTTCTGCCATAGCGTCTTCGATTTTGTTCTGGATCGCCCGTTTCAGAGGTCTTGCACCATATTTGGGCTCGAATCCTTCTTGAGCGATCAGATCTTTAACTCCATCGGAAACTTTCACTTCTATATTCATCTGATTTTTGCAGCGCTTGATAAAATCCTTCAGCAAAAGCCCTACGATCTTCTTTATTTCTTCCCTGGAAAGCATATGGAAAACAATAATATCGTCAATACGATTCAAAAATTCCGGTTTAAACAGACGGCGCACTTCCTCCATTACGCTGTCTTTCATTTTCTTATAATCTGCTTCTTTGTCCTCCCCGCTTCCGAATCCCAGCCGCTTCGGCTCTACAATAGACTGAGCGCCTGCATTAGAGGTCATGATAATGATGGTTTCTTTAAAGTCGATTTTCCGCCCCTGGGCATCGGTAATATGGCCATCATCCAGAACCTGAAGAAGAATATTAAACACATCGGGATGTGCCTTTTCAATCTCGTCAAAAAGAAGAACACTGTAAGGATTCCTTCTCACTTTTTCACTGAGCTGTCCTCCTTCTTCATATCCCACATATCCCGGTGGAGAACCGATCAGTTTAGAAACACTGTGTTTTTCCATATATTCGGACATATCTACCCGGATCATGGCGTCTTCGCTTCCAAAGACTGCCTCTGCCAGGGCTTTGGAGAGCTCTGTTTTTCCCACTCCGGTAGGACCCAGGAGAAGGAATGAACCAATGGGACGTTTTGGATCTTTTAATCCCACCCGGCCTCTCTTAATGGCTTTCGCCACAGCATTGACCGCTTCCTCCTGCCCCACTACTCTTTTATGAAGGAGACTTTCCAGCTTTGCCAGCCGTTTCGATTCTCCTTCTGTCAGTTTCTTCACAGGTATTTTCGTCCATTCTGCCGTAACCTGGGCAATGTGTTCTTCGGTAACTGTCAGCTTTTTATTCCGGCACTGTTTTTCAAAGCGCTTTCTGGCTTTTTCGATAGCAGCTTCTGCCTTTTTCTGTTCTTCCTGCAGTTCGCTTGCCCTCTGGAAATCCTGGGCCATCACCGCAGCTTCTTTCTCTTCAGAAAGGGTGTGAAGGCGCATTTCCTCTGCTGCCAATCCTTCCGGGGTCTTATAACCTGCCAGCTGCACCTTAGAGCATGCTTCATCTAACAGATCCAGCGCCTTATCCGGCAGGAACCGGTCATTGATATACCGAACCCCCATTGCTACAGCCGCCTTCACTGCACTGTCCTCTATTTTAACTCCATGGTGTTCTTCGTAATATGGCACCAACCCTTTTAAGATTTCCTCTGCCTCCTCTTTAGATGGCTCTTCCACCATAACCGGTTGGAATCTTCTCTCCAGAGCAGGATCTTTTTCTATATATTTTCTGTATTCTTCAATGGTTGTAGCACCTATCAGCTGGATTTCTCCTCTGGAAAGAGAAGGTTTCAGAATGTTGGAGGCATCCAGCGCTCCCTCTGCACCTCCGGCGCCGATCAGTGTATGAAGTTCATCCAGGAATAGGAGAATGTTTCTGTCACTTGCCACTTCCTGTACTACTCTCTTAATCCTTTCCTCAAATTCTCCCCGGTACTTGGAAC
This sequence comes from Candidatus Blautia pullistercoris, assembly GCA_019114545.1. Taxonomy (GTDB): domain Bacteria; phylum Bacillota; class Clostridia; order Lachnospirales; family Lachnospiraceae; genus Blautia; species Blautia pullistercoris. The sequence continues at coordinate 4,393 of DXFG01000217.1, forward strand.
CAGCTACCATGGCGGAAAGGTCCAGGACCACGATCCTTTTATCTGCCATACTCTCAGGCACCAGCCCGTAAACGATCCTCTGAGCCAGTCCCTCTGTTATAGCGGTCTTTCCTACTCCCGCCTCTCCGATCAGACAAGGATTATTTTTTGTCCTCCTGCTCAGGATCTGAATGATCCGGTTAATTTCTTTTTCTCTGCCTACCACAGGATCCAGCTTTCCCTGAGCCGCTGCCTCTGTAAGATCCCGGCTGAACTGATCCAGCATAGGAGTGCTGCTTTTTCCCTGTCCTCTCTGTCCGTTATTTTGGAAATCCTCTCTGGATATAGCGCCTTCCTTCCCCATAGCCTTCATAATACCCGTATATAGCTGCTGGATATTCACACCCATGGTATGGAGCAGCCTGGTTCCCACACAGTCGTATTCCTTCAGCATGGCGATCAGAATATGCTCCGTTCCAATCTCTTTGTCTCCCAGCTTTTCTGCTTCAGATTTTGCCAGCTCCAAAACCCGCTTTGTCCTGGGGGTATACTCCTGGGATCTTTCAAGGGTGGTAGTCTGGGAAGGGGCTACCAGTTCGTCAATAAGCTGGAACAGCTTTTCCTCTGTCACTCCCGCTTCTGTAAGCATAAGGCCTGCCGTGCCTTCCTCTACAGCCAAAAGTCCTGCCAGAAGATGTTCTGTTCCTATATAGTGGCTGTATTGTTTTGCAATTTTTTCTGCCTGTTTCAGGGCTTTTTTTGCCCAAACTGAATACTGCTCTTTCATCTATGTCTCCTGTTCTACTTATATTCGTCAAAAATCTCGTCAATTAAAGCATGGACTTCTTCCCGGGAAATATTCCTGCAGCACCCCCTGGCAAGAACTACTCCGAGCTGACGTTTCATCTCCTCCAGGGCTCTTATCTTGTCCGCATCAATGGCTATCACCGCCCCTTTTCTCCGGTCTATGGTCAGAAAGCCTTCCTGTCTTAATACAGAATATGCCTTATTTACCGTATGCATATTGATACCAATGGTATCTGCAAGCTGACGCACAGAAGGAAGAGTTTCCCCCACTTTAAGCTGGTCTGTGGCAATCCCCATAATGATCTGATTACAAAGCTGTATATAGATCGCTTCGTTACTGTTAAAATCAATTTCAATAATCACAATGCTCCCTGCTTTCTTTCGTTTGTTATACATAGAATAGCACAATAGGCCACTGGTTGCAAGGCAATTCTTCCCGGGCTTATCCAATCGTTTCGGCTTCGCCTCACGATTGCTGCGATAAAAGCACAGCTCGCTGCTTCGCTGCTCGCTGTACTTGCCCGGCAACTGTCTGCTCGTGCGAGCACGGCAGCCGCTTCCCGGGCTTATCACACAAAAAGTCAGACTTCAGGTGATTTTTTATTTTCCTGAAGTCTGACTTTTTGAAAAGCTTTGCTCTTTTTCAGAAGAATCTATGCTTCATCGATGGCTTTTCCGATATCGTGGCGCATATATTTGTTTTCAAACCGGATCCACTCTGTGGCCGCATAAGCATTCTTTCTTGCCTCTTTTAATGTAGCTCCCTTAGCAGTTACGCCCAGGACACGTCCTCCGTTTGTAACGATCTTTCCGTCCTTTAAGGCTGTACCTGCATGGAATACATAGTATCCCTCTTTGCCCTCAAAACTCTCCAGGCCTTCAATAGGGAATCCTTTCTCGTAGGATACCGGATATCCGTCGGAAGCCAGAACTACGCATACTGCCGCATTGTCTTCAAACTCCAGATTGATCTGGTCCAGAGTTCCATCAATACATGCTTCGCAGACTTCCACCATATCATTTTTCATTCTGGGGATTACCACCTGGGCTTCCGGATCGCCGAATCTGGCGTTATATTCCAGGACTTTTGGCCCTTTCTCTGTCAGCATCAGACCGAAGAAGATAATCCCCTTAAACTCTCTTCCTTCTGCCGCCATGGCGTCTACTGTAGGCTGATAAATATTCTTCTGGCAGAATTCATCAATTTCTTTGGTATAGAAGGGGCTTGGAGAGAAAGTTCCCATACCGCCGGTGTTCAGACCCTGATCTCCGTCCTTAGCTCTCTTGTGGTCCTGCGCAGAAGTCATGGTCTTGATGGTCTTTCCGTCTACAAAGGAAAGAACAGATACTTCTCTTCCTGTCATAAATTCTTCAATAACCAGAGTATTTCCTGCTGAACCGAATTTCTTGTCCAGCATAATGGTCTTAACTCCTTCTTCTGCCTCTTCCAGAGTGTTGCAGATCAGCACTCCTTTTCCCAGAGCCAGTCCGTCAGCTTTCAGCACAATAGGGAATTCTGCCTTTTCCTTCAGGTAGGCAATGGCCTCTTCCGGATTATCGAAGTTTTCATAGGCTGCTGTAGGAATATTATATTTTTTCATCAGATCTTTGGAAAAAGCTTTGGATCCTTCCAGGATAGCTGCATTTTTCCTTGGTCCGAATACCCGGAGTCCTTCTTTTTCAAAGACGTCCACCACGCCTCCTACCAGAGGATCATCCATTCCCACAATAGTAAGGTCAATCTCCCTTTCTTTGGCAAAGGCCGCCAGTTTGTCAAATTCCATAGCACCGATGGGTACACACTCTGCCACCTGTCCGATTCCACCGTTTCCGGGAGCACAGTAAATCTTCTCCACCTGAGGATTCTGAGCCACCTTCCATGCAATGGCATGTTCTCTTCCGCCGCTTCCGATAATCAATACTTTCATTGGTTTCTTCCCCTTTCTCTTATTCGCTGATCTTTACCAGTCCATCTATTACCTGTACCTTATGATTTGCGATCAAATTAATTGCTTCAGGCATAATCTGCCATTCAGCTTCTTCCATTACTCTTCTCTGAAGAATCTCAGGAGTATCGTCCTGACGGACCTCTACCGCTTTCTGAAGAATGATAGGGCCTGTATCTGTGCCTTCATCTACAAAATGCACCGTGGCCCCTGTTACTTTCACCCCACGTTTCAGTACTCCTTCATGGACTTTCAGCCCATAATAGCCTGTTCCGCAGAAAGATGGGATCAAAGCCGGATGGATATTGATGATCTTATTTGGATAAGCCTTTACCATAATCTCCGGAATCACCACCAGACAGCCCGCCAGGACAACCAGGTCCACGCCATAGGACTGGATAGTTTCCAGAAGCTTTTGGTTAAACTCTTCTCTTGTTTCAAAATTTTTCGGTGATACACAGAGAGACTCAATGCCATGGTGCTTTGCCCGCTCCAGAGCATAGGCATTGGCATTATTGCTGATCACCACAGAAATCTCTGCATTGGTAATCTTTCCACTGTCGATAGCGTCTATAATAGCCTGAAGATTTGTGCCTCCTCCGGAGACCAAAACTGCCATTTTCAACATATTCTGCCTTCCTTTCAGACAGGAAAAGGGCTGCTGCAGAAATCCCTATTTTCTTTTTCTGCTGCAACCCTGTCCTTTCTTTTATACTAATTTTACGTCTTTTTCTCCCTCTTCGATCTTTCCGATCACATAAGGAGT
>DXFG01000218.1 GCA_019114545.1 Candidatus Blautia pullistercoris
TGGACCGTCTGATGACGGAAGAGATCCATCTTATCCTGCTGGACGTAATGATGCCGAAACTCAACGGCCTTTCAGCTCTGATGAAGATCCGGGAGAAAAATAACATACCGATTATCATATTATCAGCTAAAACAGAGGAAAGCGATAAGGTTTTGGGACTGTCTATGGGAGCCGATGATTATGTGACCAAGCCCTATAATACCCAGGAACTGATGGCCAGGGTGAAATCCCAGTTGAGGCGATATTTTGCACTGGGAGCAGCCAGGGTACAGGAGGACGGAAACCAGCTTAGAAACGGCGGTCTGATACTGGACAGAAATACCAAAGAGCTTACTGTAGATGGTCAGCCCGTGCGCCTGACTGCAACAGAATATAAAATTCTGGAACTTCTCATGAGCCATCCCGGCTATGTTTTTTCAGCAGAGGAGATTTATACTCAGGTCTGGCAGGAGCAGGCCTATGGAGTGGAGAATACAGTAATGGTCCATATCCGGCGGATCCGGGAAAAAATTGAGATCACGCCGAAGAATCCAAAATATTTAAAGGTGGTGTGGGGAATTGGATACAAAATTGAAAAGATTAAGTAAAAGACAGGAAGAAATCCTGTTGGGAGCCGGATTATTTTTAGTCCTGATTTTTCTGAATCTCACCTATATATATGCATGCTACGCAGGTATAAGTGAAGCTTATTATTACGTGGAGCAGGAACTGAAAGACTCCTGCTTTAAAGCCGCTGTGATTCTGGGAATCCTGACAGTGGTCTGCAGTATCGGGATTGGTTTTATACTTCATGACTATCTGAAAAGAGGGCCTTTAAAATCCAATTTCAAAATTTCAAAGCCGGACAAAATCTGGACAGAAATCAACGTGTTCCTGCTGGCTGTGTGCATTTTAAATTATTTCCGGGCTTTTCCTGCCTTTGGAAGAGAGATCTACATATGGGGATATGTTTTGATCGATTCTTATGATATTGTTCAATATCTGACGAGACTGTCTTTCTATCTGATCCTGCTGATCCCGTCTCTTTTTCTGGCGGTCAGGAAGATCTGTCTTGGAATCGGAAAGAAAACCTCTTTTATCTGGCAGCAGATCTGGCAGTACCAAAAGAGAACATCTTTGGAAAAACAGTTTCAGCACAAGTTCCGGATCCTTCTGGGAGCAGGAGGAATCCTTACGGCTGGAGTTTTATGGCTGACAGTAGGGCCCTGGAACTGGTATACCAACTGGGGGACTTTAACGGCAGGATTCTTTAGTCTGGCGGTGTTTTGTCTGCTTTTAAGAGTCTGTTTCAATAATCCGCTGGCAAGAGACGCCGGTTATCTGTACCATCAGATACAAGAGGTATCTGATGGTAGAAAGCTGGACGAAGAGTACCGGATCCCGGAGCATTCTTTCTTAAAAGAAGCAGAAAATTCTCTGGAAAATATTGAGTCTGCCATGAAAAAAAGTGTGGAAAAACAGGTCCAGGCAGAGCGGTTGAAGGCGGAACTTCTCACCAATATGTCCCATGACCTGAAAACGCCTCTTACCTCTATGGTGGGCTATACGGACCTGCTGAAACAGGAAGAACTTTCGGATCAGGCCAGAGATTATGTGGAGGCTATTGCTGCAAAGCAGGAGCAGTTAAAGGATATGATCCAGGATCTTTTTGATCTTTCTAAAGCTTCCAGTGGTTCCGAGCAGCTAAATCTGGAGGTGCTGGATATGAATCGACTTCTGGAGCAGACCCTGGGAGATATGGAAGATGCCATTACAGCCAGCGGGAGAAATATCCGGCGGAAATTTTCCCAGGAGCCCCTTCCTTTCCTGGGAGATAATCTGAAAATGTACCGGGTGGTCCAGAATCTCCTGGAGAACGCCCTGAAGTATTCTTTAGAGAATACCAGGGTCTATATGGAAACGAAAAGACAGGGAAATCGGATCCAGGCTGTGATCAAGAATATCGCTTCCTATGAAATGGATTTTGCCCCGGAAGAGATCACGGAGCGGTTTGTCCGGGGAGATAAGGCCAGAACCACCCAGGGCCATGGTCTGGGGCTTGCCATAGCTTCCGCTTATGCGGCAAATATGGGAGGAACATTGCATGTAGAGATTGACGGGGACTTATTTAAAGTGATCCTGGAGTTCCCGGTAACAGAAGAGAAAGGCGGCAGCGCATATGGACAAGATTACGATCGTAGTACCCTGCTACAATGAAGAAGAAGCATTGGAATATTTTTACACAGAGATAAAAAAAGTTATGGAAAAAATGCAGGAAGTCTGCTTTGAAATCCTTTTTGTAGATGACGGTTCTGTAGATCAGACATTGATAAAGCTGAGAAAACTGGCTGAACGGGATCCAAGATGCAGGTACCTGTCTTTTTCCAGAAATTTCGGAAAGGAGGCGGCTATTTATGCCGGCCTTTCCCATGCCTCCGGAGATTATATAGGGATTATGGATGCAGACCTTCAGGATCCTCCCGGGCTTCTTCCGGAAATGTACAGGAAGCTTTGCCAGGAGGACTGGGACTGTGTGGCTACCCGCCGAAAAGACCGTCAGGGAGAACCGAAACTGAAATCCTTTCTGTCAGACTGTTTTTATAAAGTGATCAATAAGCTCTCAAAGATTCATCTGGTCAGCGGGGCCAGAGATTATCGGCTTATGACCAGACGGATGGTCAAAAGTGTGCTGCAGATGAGCGAGTATAACCGGTTTTCCAAAGGGATTTTTCAATGGGTGGGATTTCGTACTGCCTGGATAGAGTTCCCTAATCAGGAACGATGTGCGGGAAAAAGCAAGTGGCCTTTCAGAAAGCTGATTTCTTATTCATTGGAAGGGATTACCGGATTTTCGGTGGCACCCCTTTCTCTGGCTGCGGTCATAGGATTGGTTTTCTGTGTGATCTCTTTCCTGATGATCGGATTTATTGCTTTTCGGACGCTGATCTTCGGGGACCCGGTACGGGGGTGGCCGTCCATGGCCTGTATTATTTTTCTGGTGGGTGGGATCCAGCTGTTCTGCATGGGGATCTTAGGAGAGTATCTGGCGAAAACGTATTTGGAGACGAAGCACCGGCCCATTTATCTATTGAAAGAATCCAGTGAAGAGGACTATGAAGAGAGAAGCAGGAGAAGAAAAGATGAAAAAAATACAGACAGATAAAGAAGCCGGGATCTTACTGGCCGCTGCGCTGATACTGTGCTGGCTCTTTGTCCTCCAGTACGGGATTTTCGGCTCCAGAGTAGACTGGATCAGCCAGCACAGTGTGCTTCCGGATTACTTCCGGCAGAGATTTTATGCTACAGGAAATCTTTTTCCTGATATAGCCTGGAACCTGGGCGGGGGACAGAATATCTATAATTTTTCTTATTACGGGCTTTTCAGTCCGGTGATCCTGTTCTCCTATCTGCTGCCTTTTGTGCCGATGGGCCTGTACATAATGGCAAGCAGTATGGCTGCTTACGGAGCTTCTGCGGTATTGTTTTACCAATGGATAAAAAAGAAATTTTCCGGAGGCAATACGGGCTTTTGGACAGCCTGTATGTTTGCCCTGGCCGGACCGCTGATCTTTCACTCTTATAATCAGATCATGTTTGTAAACTATATGCCCTTTCTGTGTCTGGCCCTTATAGGAACAGACAGATTTCTGCAGAAGAATAAGAAAGGTCTGCTGCTCCTGGGAACCACAGGAATGATACTGACCAGCTTTTATTTCAGTGTGGGAGGAATTCTGGCACTGGGGTTGTATGGTGCAGGGACTTATATAGCCCAGACAGAAAAATTTTCCTGGAAAGACTTTGGAAAAAAAGCAGGAGGTTTTACCGGACCCCTTATACTTTCTGTCTGCCTGTGCGGGATACTTCTGGTTCCTACGGCGCTGGTGCTGCTGTCAAGGGAAAGTGGGGGAAATACAACAGAAGGAATGGGACTCTTTTCTATATCTCCTCTTCGTTTCTTTTACAGCCCTTATGGAGTGGGCCTGACCTATCTTAGCCTGGGCGGCCTTATGGGAAATCTTCTTAGAAAAGAAAGCTGGAAGAAAAAAATCCTTCCCGCAGGACTTCTGCTTATATTGTTTGTTCCGGTATTCGGATATCTTTTAAACGGCGGACTGTATGTGAAGGATAAAGTGTTTATTCCTTTTCTTCCATTGGTCTGTCTGGAAACAGGGAAGTATGTAGAAAATCTCAGAAAAGGCAGGGACAGATCAGGTTGGGCAGATTTACTGATTCAGGTTTTACCGGGGATTTTTCTCATTGGATACAGCCTGTTCAGGGAGTCTGCCCAGGGAATTTCCCAGAAATGGCTCATTGGGGGTATCGGTCTGGCAGTAGCGGCTGACATGGCCTTTTTTTTATTATCTCAAAAGATATATGGAAAATTTCCCAGGTTCCCGTGGCCTCTGCTGTTTTCCGTTGGGATCCTTTTCTTCTCCGGGTGGGCCATGAATAGTCAGTGGAAGAAAATGCTCCCGGCAGGGGACTATGAGGAAATCATAAAGCCAGAAAAAACAGATCTTATAAAAGAAACATTGGAAAAAGACAAAGGCTGGTACCGTATGGAGGAACTGGAAGGAGGCACCCAGGAATTTGCGGATATGAACCGGATCCGGGATATAGGGCAAAACATTTCCAGCATATACTCCTCCGCCTACAATCAGGATTATGCCGGATTTCGGAATAAAACCTTTCAGGTGAACCGGCATTTCCGGAACTGCCTTATGGAGGCGGCAACAGATAATCCGATTTTTCTAAACCTGATGGGTGTGCGATATGTGACCGGGAACAGGCCTCCGGCAGGCTATACTCTTTTGAAAAAGAAAGGTGACACCTGCCTTTACGAAAATGAAAAGGCTTTTCCTCTGGCCTTTGTTACGGACAGAGTCATCAGCGAGAAAGAATACCAGGAACTTTCTTTTCCGGATAATCAGAGCGTGCTGCTGCAATACGGGGTAATAGAAAAAGCAGATCAGGAAAAACCGGGGAAAAAGAAGCCCATTTCTTCCATGAAAGCCTGCAGCCTGGAACTGCCGGTTACAGAGAACCAGAATATCCAGATCAGAAAAACAGAGAAAGGATATGAGATACATGCCTTAAAAGAGACAGAGATAACTGCACAGCTTTCCGGAAGGGGTGAGACAGATGATCTTCTGGCAGTAAAATTTCATGTAAAAAATCAAAATCTCCAAAGAGATATGTATATCCGTCTGGAAGGACAGACCAACCGGCTTTCGGCAGAAAAGGGTTATGAATACGCAAATAAGAATCAGGATTTTTCTTATACAGTAACCACAGAAAAGCAGAAAGACAAGGGGGTTTTTATTTTTGGAAAAGGCAGCTATATTATAGAAGATATCCAGATTTTTACAGGAAATCTGGAAGAGCTGCGGGAAGAAAAACTCTGTGAAAATCCCCTGGAGGGTATCTGGTTTTCTGAAGGAGGAGACAGACTGACAGGAGCAGTCCGGACAGAGAAGCAGGGCTATCTGATCACAAGTATTCCCTATGATAAGAATTTTAAGATTACTGTGGATGGGGAGAATGTGGAAAAGAAAAAGGTAAATACAGCTTTTCTGGGAGCCAAGATTCCGAAAGGGGTACACAGCATTTCCATTTCCTATCAGGCACCGGGGAAAAATGCAGGTCTTTTTCTCACTGGAGGGGGACTGGTCTGTCTGGCGGTCCTGGTGATGGGGAGGCTGTGCCGGAGACTGCTGGCGGGATGCTGGGAAAGAAACCTTGTCAATCGTAAACTGCCGTGATAAGATGGGAAAGTCAAAACCAGCTTTTCATAGAAAAAGCAGAAGAAGGAGCCTCTGAAAATGCAGTATTATTTCGCCCCTATGGAGGGCATTACAGGATACATTTACCGAAATGTCCACCACAGATTTTTTCCCGGAATAGACAAATATTTTTCACCTTTTCTCTCCCCGGGGACGAAGAAGACTATGACCCCGAAGGAGCTTCGGGATATCCTGCCGGAGAATAACCAGAGCTATACCCTGATCCCTCAGATCCTCACCAACAGGTCGGAAGACTTTCTGAGACTGTGCCGGGATCTGAAAGAATACGGATATAAAGAAGTGAATCTGAACCTGGGATGTCCTTCAGGAACGGTAGTTTCCAAGAAAAAGGGAGCAGGATTTCTGGAATATCCCAATGAACTGGATCGGTTTTTAGGAGAGATCTTTGGGGAAACGGATCTGGAAATTTCTATAAAAACCAGGATTGGAAAGGATGAGCCGGAAGAGTTTGAGGAACTTCTGGAAATCTACAATAAATATCCTTTAAAAGAGCTGATCATCCATCCCAGAATCCAGACAGATTACTACAAAAACTCTCCTAATCTGGAAGTTTTTGCAATGGCCCTGGAAAAGGCTAAAGCTTCCGTCTGCTATAACGGAGACCTGTTTACGGCAGAGCTTTACGAAGATTTCTGCAAGAGATTCCCTCAGATGGAAAAGGTCATGATGGGAAGAGGGCTTCTGAGAAATCCGGCCCTGGTACAGGAGATCAAAGGGGAAGGGAAGCTGGATAAAGAAAAATTTCTGGCTTTTCATGACGCTTTATGCCAGGAATATGAAAAAGTCATGTCCGGAGATAAAAATGTGCTGTTTAAAATGAAGGAACTGTGGTTCTATATGGGAAGCCTTTTTGGAGAGGACAAAAAGGCTATGAAGAAAATAAAAAAGGCCCAGAGACTGCCGGAGTACCAGGCGGCGGTGAGAGAGATGTCAGCTCTCTGGCAGAAAAACGAATTCGCAGGGGAGAAATTGAAATAAAAAATACAAAAGGATTTTCCTCAGGGAGAAGGGTTGCCCCTTCTCCCTCTTTTATGGTATCCTAGATAGTATATGGAAAGGGGAATCAGCAATGAAAAATTTACGGGATTTATTACATGACCTGGACTATCAGTGTATCCAGGGAACTTTAGATAAAGAGATCACTGCTGTGATCTATGATTCCAGAAAAGCCGAAAAAGACGGACTTTTTGTATGTATCAAAGGCGCTGTCTCAGACGGACACAGCTATGCAGCAGAGGTGGCACAAAAAGGTATTTCGGTACTGGTGGTTCAGGACTTGGTCCAGGTGCCACAGGATGTAACAGTGATCCAGGTAGAGGATACCAGATATGCTCTGGCCTGTATTTCCGCAGCCTGGTTCGGCCATCCGGCCGAAAAGCTGAAAACCATCGGTATTACAGGAACCAAAGGAAAAACCACCACCACCTATCTGATTAAGTCCATTCTGGAAAATGCAGGACATAAGACAGGACTGATCGGCACGATCGAGACCATTATCGGAGAAGAGAAGATCCCCTCGGCCAATACCACGCCGGAATCCTATCTGATCCAGGAATATTTCGCAAAGATGGTGGAGGCAGGGTGCGACAGCGTAGTCATGGAGGTTTCCTCCCAGGGGCTTATGCTCCACAGAACTTCCGGCTTCACCTTTGACATTGGTATTTTTACCAATATTGAGCCGGATCATATCGGACCTAATGAGCATAAGGATTTTGACGACTATCTCCATTGCAAGAGCATGTTGTTCAGACAGTGCAAAGTGGGAATTTTTAACGGGGATGATCCCCATCTGGAAAGGATCCTGGAGGGGCATACCTGCCAGGCAGAGACCTTCGGCTTTTCTGAAAAAGCAGATCTCAGGGCGGAAAATACCCGTCTCGTCACGGGAAAAGGAACCCTGGGCATTGCCTATGATGTAAAGGGGCTGATGGATTTCCCTGTGGAGATCGATCTGCCCGGAAAGTTCAGTGTCTATAATTCTCTTACGGCGATTGCTGTATGCCGCCATTTCGGGGTAACAGCGGAAAATATCCAGAAGGCTTTAAAAAACGCTCATGTAAAGGGCCGGATTGAGATGGTGAAGGTTTCCGATGACTTTACCTTAATGATTGATTACGCTCATAATGCCATGAGTCTGGAAAGCCTTCTTACCACATTGAAAGAATATAAACCCAATCGACTGGTATGTCTTTTCGGCTGCGGAGGAAACCGTTCCAGGATCCGCAGATACGAGATGGGAGAGGTTTCCGGAAACCTGGCGGACCTGACCATTATCACTTCCGATAATCCCAGAAACGAGGATCCTCAGGCGATTATTGATGACATCAAAGTGGGGATCGGCAGGACAAAAGGAAAATATGTAGAGATCATTGACCGGAAAGAAGCCATTGCCTATGCCATCCACCACGGACAGCCGGGAGATATTATCGTGCTGGCCGGAAAGGGCCATGAGGATTATCAGGAGATCAAAGGAAAGAAATATCCCATGGATGAAAGAGTGCTGATCCGGGAGATACTGGAAGAAGACAGCAGAAAATAAATGAAGGATTTATACGCAGATATTATAGTAGATATTTCTCAGGAAAAATTAGATAAGACCTTTCAATATCTGGTTCCAAAAGAGATGGAACCTGAGATAGAAGAGGGGAAAAAAGTCAGGATCCCCTTTGGAAAGGGGGGCAGAGAGATTACCGGCTATGTGGTGGGCCTTTCCTCCGAACCCAAAATAGAGGCGGAGCGGATAAAGCCTATATTGGCTGTAGAAGAGCAGGGAATGGAGATTGAGTCCAGGCTGATCTCTCTGGCTGCATGGATCGCACGGAACTATGGCTCTACCATGAACCAGGCTTTGAAAACAGTTCTTCCGGTAAAGGAGAAGGCGGCTGCCAGAGAGCGGAGATATATCTGTCTGAAGGCAGACCCGAAGATCTGCGACAGCCTTCTGAACGAGTATGTGCGGAAGCATTACCGGGCAAAAGAGCGGCTGATGCGGGCTCTGCTCCAGAAGAAGATCCTGGAGTACTCCTCTGCCATAAAAGAAATGAAGATCAGCCCGGAAGTGGTGAGGGGATTCGAGAAAGAAGAACTTATTTCTGTTGAAAAAGAAAGATGTTACAGAACTCCGCTCCCCAGGATGCTCTCTCCCGAAAAGCCGGCCCTGCTCAACGAAGAACAGCAGCAGGCGGTAAGGGAGATCCTGGAAGAATGGGATTTGGAATTTTCCCGTCCCTGTCTGATTAAAGGTGTTACCGGCAGCGGCAAAACAGAAGTTTATATGGAACTTATCCGCCATATGCTGGAGCAGGGAAGACAGGTGATCCTACTGATACCGGAGATTGCTCTGACTTATCAGAATGTATCCCGATTTTACGCCAGATTCGGAGAAAAGGTGTCCCTGATCCATTCCAGGATGTCTCAGGGAGAACGTTACGATCAGTTTGAAAGGGCAAAAGAGGGAAAGATCTCCGTTATGATCGGCCCCCGTTCGGCCCTGTTTACCCCTTTTCCCAGGCTGGGACTGATCCTTATTGACGAGGAACATGAGGATTCCTATAAAAGTGAAAAGACTCCCTGCTACCATGCCAGGGAGACAGCCATACAGAGGGGGAAAATGGAAGGAGCCTATGTTGTGATGGGCTCTGCTTCCCCCAGTGTGGAAAGTTATTATAAGGCACAGACAGGCACTTATCGCCTGGTCCGTCTGGAGCAGAGATACGGGGGAAGCAGCCTTCCGGCTGTATCAATTGTAGATTTAAGGGAAGAATTAAAGACAGGAAACAGGTCTGTGTTCAGCGAACTGCTTACCGGGAAAATCCAGGAGAGACTTAAGAAGAAAGAACAGGTGATCCTGTTCCTGAACCGGAGAGGATACAGCGGTTTTGTAACCTGCCGCTCCTGCGGCCATGTAATGAAATGCCCTCACTGTGACGTGTCTCTCACCTCCCACAGAAACGGCAGGCTGATCTGCCATTACTGCGGCTATGAGACCATGGACGTACAGAAATGCCCGGTATGCGGGTCTCCCTATATCGGAGGATTCCGGGCCGGCACCCAGCAGATTGAGAGTCTGGTACTGAAAAGTTTTCCCGGAGCAAAGGTCCTGCGGATGGATGCAGATACTACCAGAAAAAAAGATGATCATGAGAAAATCCTTTCCGCTTTCGGAAGAGGAGAGGCAGACATGCTCATAGGCACCCAGATGATTGTGAAAGGTCATGATTTTCCCAGGGTGACCCTGGTGGGTGTGCTGGCGGCAGACCTTTCTTTGTGCAGCGGAGACTACCGGGCAGGAGAAAAGACTTTCCAGCTGCTTCTTCAGGCTGTGGGCAGAGCCGGGAGAGGAGAGCGGCCGGGAGAAGCGGTGATCCAGACCTACCACCCGGATCATTATAGTATCCAGGCGGCTGCAGCCCAGGATTACGACTGGTTTTATCAGGAAGAGATGGACTATCGTTCCCTGATGGATTATCCGCCCATGGCGGCCATGGCGGCTGTACGGGGAGCAGGAAAGGAGGAAGAACTCCTTGTCCGGGCGATGGATTACTGCAGGAAATATATTGAGAGGATCTATCCGGGAAAAGATCTGACCCTTATCGGACCGGCTCCGGAAAGTGTGGCAAAAGTCCAGGATATGTACCGTCGTGTCCTTTATATGCGCCATCAGGACCGGGAGATTCTGGTAAGGATAAAAAACGCTCTGGAAAAATATATAGAAGTCAACCGGGGCTTTCGGAATATCTATATACAATATGATTTTACAGTATAGAAAAAGAAAAGGAGGCCAAAGAAATGGCACTTAGAAACATAAGAATACAGGGAGATCCTATTTTAACAAAGGAATGCAGAAAGATCGAAAAGATGACGCCGAAGATCAAGGAACTGATCCAGGACATGTTTGATACCATGTATGATGCTTACGGGGTAGGTCTGGCAGCTCCCCAGGTAGGAATTTTGAAGCAGGTGGTAGTCATCGATACCACAGGAGAAGATCCCCATGTGCTGATTAATCCGGAGATCATTGAGGCTTCCGGCTCTCAGACGGGCGACGAGGGCTGCTTAAGCCTGCCGGGCATGAGCGGCACGGTTACCCGTCCAAACTATGTAAAGGTAAAAGCTTATAATGAAGATATGGAAGAGATCATCCTGGAGGGAACAGAACTGCTGGCAAGGGCCATCTGCCATGAGACAGACCATCTTCACGGAAAGATGTATACAGAGCTGGTAGAAGGAGAACTGCGCCGGACCAATTATGAGGAGGACGATGAAGAATGAGAGTAGTTTTTATGGGGACCCCGGATTTTGCCGTAGGAACTCTGGAAGCGTTGATAGAGGCAGGACATGAGGTCATCGGCGTGGTGACCCAGCCGGATAAGCCCAAGGGAAGAGGAAAAACTCTTATGCCTACTCCGGTAAAAGAGGTGGCTTTAAGACACCAGATCCCTGTGTACCAGCCGAAAAAAGTCCGGGAAGAGGAGTTTACGGAGACCTTAAAAAAACTGTCTCCCGACGTGATCGTGGTGGCGGCATTCGGACAGATCATCACCAAAGAAATCCTGGAAATCCCCAGGTTCGGATGTATCAACGTTCATGCTTCTCTCCTTCCGGCCTACAGAGGAGCGGCCCCTATCCAGTGGGCAGTAATCAACGGAGAGAAGGAGTCCGGGGTGACCATCATGCAGATGGACGAAGGGCTGGATACAGGGGATATGATTGACAAAGTGGTGGTACCTCTGGCAGAAGATGAGACCGGAGGAAGCCTTTTTGACAAGCTGAGCCAGGCAGGAGCCCGGCTGTGTGTCAAAGTATTAAAAGATCTGGAAGAAGGGAAGGCCGTAAGGGAAAAACAGCCGGAAGAAAGCACCACTGCCTATGCTTCTATGATCAGCAAAAAGATGGGAGAGATCAACTGGAAAGATTCTGCAAAATCCATTGAGCAGCTGATCCGGGGACTGAATCCCTGGCCCAGCGCTTATACAAAACTCCAGGGAAAAACTCTGAAACTGTGGAGGGCCCGGGTAGAGGAAAACCAGGAGAAAGAAGGCGAGCCCGGCCAGATCATCCGGGTAGAGAAAGAGGACTTTTATGTAAAGACCGGAGAAGGAATCCTGAAGATAGAAGAGCTTCAGCTGGAAGGAAAAAAACGTATGGATACGGGAGCATTTCTGAGAGGATTCCCTTTGGCTGCCGGAGAGATCCTGGGCTGACAGCTTTTACAAAGAACAAGGGGCTGCCGCATTAGTCAAAATCGAGAATATTTATACATTTTATTGCTCAGTCTGCGCCGCTTTGAGCCTATAGTCTCAAAGCCATGCTCGACAAATTCGCATAAAATGTATAAATATTCCTGAAATATGACTAATGCGACAGCTCCATAAAAGGTTGGATAAATATGGCGAATAAAGTAAATTTAAGAGAATTGATACTGAATATCCTTCTGGAAATCGACAAAGAGGGCCAGTACAGTCATCTGGTACTTCGGAGTACTCTGGAGAAATATCAGTATCTGGAAAAACAAGAGCGGGCTTTTATTACCAGGGTCTGCGAAGGAACTCTGGAGTACCGGATCCGTCTGGATTATGTCCTGGATCAGTTTTCTACGGTTCCGGCAGAAAAAATGAAACCGGTGATCCGGGAACTTCTTCGGTCCAGCGTATATCAGCTTCTGTATATGGATCATGTACCGGATAGTGCCGTATGCAATGAGGCGGTGAAACTGGCCAGAAAAAGAGGGTTTTATAATCTTACAGGTTTTGTAAACGGCGTTCTCAGGAAAATTGCCAGAGAATATGGAAGTATTCATTTCCCGGAGAAAAACAGCCCGGTAGAATACCTGTCGGTGATCTATTCTATGCCGGTATGGCTGGTAGAGCGGTTTCTGGAAGAATATGATTTTGCTACTACAGAAAAGATCCTGGAAGCTTTCCTGGAAACCCAGCCGGCGACTATCCGGATACGAGAGTATCAGACAGTGGAAGAAGCAGTGCTGGAAAGTCTGAAAGAGGAGCAGGTTATCGTGGAGAAAGCTCCTTATGTAGCCCGGGCCTATTATGTGAAAAATTATGACTATCTTCCGGCACTGACTGCTTTCCGAAGAGGAAGTATTCAGGTACAGGATGTCAGCTCTATGCTGGCAGGAGAAATTGCCGCTGTGAAGGAAGGGGATTATGTCATCGATCTGTGCGCCGCTCCAGGCGGAAAGGCTTTGTATCTGGCAGACAAGCTTCACGGAACCGGACGGGTGGATGCCAGAGACCTGTCCCAGACCAAAACCGATCTGATCCGTGACAATGCCCTGCGCCAGAACTTCCTGAATGTGGTGGTGACAGAAAAAGATGCCACCCAGCTTGACCGGGAATCTCTGGAAAAGGCAGATATCGTCCTGGCAGATGTGCCCTGTTCAGGCCTGGGTGTTATGGGAAAAAAGAAAGATATTAAATATAAACTGAACCCGGGAAAAATCCGGGATCTGGTAGGCCTGCAGAGAAAGATCCTGGAACAGGCTTCTACTTATGTAAAGCCGGGAGGAACTTTGATCTACAGCACCTGTACCATCGGAAAAGAAGAAAATATTGAGAATGTACAGTGGTTTACAGAGCATTATCCCTATGAGCTGGAGAGTCTGGATCCTTATCTCTGTGACGAACTCCGGGGAGAAACAACGGCTCAGGGATATCTCCAGCTTCTGCCGGGGATCCATAAGTGCGACGGATTTTTTATGGCCAGATTAAAGAGGAAAAAGGAATGGAACAGTTAGATATAAAATCACAGGATCTTCCGGAGCTGAAGAAAACTGTGGAGGGCCTATCAGAGAAGCCTTTCCGTGCAAAACAGATCTATGAATGGCTGCATAAAAAGCAAGCGGAAAGTTTTCAGGAAATGACAAATCTTTCTGTAAGTCTCCGGGAAAAGCTGGAAAGAAACTGTCAGATCCTGTCTCTGAAAGTGCTGGAAGTCCAGACTTCCAAGCTGGACGGAACACAGAAGTATCTCTTTGCCCTGCCCGATGGAAATGTGGTGGAGAGTGTTCTGATGAAATACCATCACGGAAACAGTGTGTGCATTTCTTCTCAGGTGGGATGCAAAATGGGCTGCAGGTTCTGCGCTTCCACGATCGGGGGATGGACCAGAAATCTGCTGCCTTCAGAAATGCTGGATCAGGTGTATAAGATCCAGAAATTATCCAAAGAAAGAGTGTCAAACGTGGTGGTCATGGGTACGGGAGAACCCCTGGATAACTATGACAACCTCCTTCGTTTTATCCGTATGCTCAGTGATGAGAAGGGCCTCCATATCAGCCAGAGAAATATCACCGTTTCCACCTGCGGCATTGTGCCCAGAATGTACGATCTGGCTGAGGAGGATCTCCAGATCACCCTGGCAATATCTCTTCATGCTTCAAACCAGAAAAAACGGGAACAGCTTATGCCCATCGCCAGGAAATATTCCCTGGACGAACTGATGAAGGCCTGCAGAAATTATTTTGAAAAAACCGGAAGGAGACTGACTTTTGAATACAGTCTGGTGGGAGGAGAAAATGATTCCCAGGAGGATGCCGAGGAGCTCGCCCACTTGATAAAGGGCCTGAACTGCCATATAAATCTGATCCCGGTGAACCCCATAAAAGAACGGAGTTTCGTCCAGTCGGACAAAAAAGTTATAGCGAATTTTCAAAATAAACTTGAAAAATACCAAATAAATGTTACTATTAGAAGAGAAATGGGCCGCGATATAGACGGGGCCTGTGGACAATTAAGAAAAAGTTACA
>DXFG01000219.1 GCA_019114545.1 Candidatus Blautia pullistercoris
TTATGTCCCATATTGCCTGGAGGAAAAAGAATGGAAAACTTGGAAATGCAGATTAAGGACAACCATCTCCTGGAGAAAATAAAAAAGGGAGAAGAAGTCCTGTGGATCAACCCGGGGAAGATTCCTTTCCAGGAAGCCTCTGAGAATCTTCCTCTGACAGAGGAGAACATTGAAGAGGCCAGGAAAAGACTGGAACGGTTTGCACCTCTGCTCATGAAATATTTTCCGGAGACCAGAGAGCGGAATGGACTTATTGAGTCCCCTCTTACGGAAATCCCTTATATGAAAAAGCGGATGGAAGAAAAATACGGGAAAAAGTGCCGCGGCAGACTGTTCCTTAAAGAAGACAACCGTCTGGCTATTGCAGGTTCTGTGAAAGCCAGAGGGGGGATCTACGAGGTGCTGAAGCACACGGAAGACCTGGCCTTAGCCCATGGACTCCTGAAGCCGGGAGAGGGATATGAACATTTGGGTGACCCGGAGAAAAAGAGATTTTTCAAAGACTATACCATTCAGGTGGGATCTACAGGAAATCTGGGACTGAGCATCGGCATTATCAGTGCTGTTCTGGGATATAAGGTGATCATACATATGTCCGCAGATGCAAAACAGTGGAAGAAAGATCTGCTGAGAAGCTATGGGGTAGATGTCCGGGAATATCGGTCAGACTATGGAAAAGCCGTGGAACAGGGAAGAAAGCTTTCCGCCCGGGATGAGAAAAGTTATTTTGTGGATGATGAAAATTCAAAAGATCTGTTTTTAGGATATGCTACTGCGGGAAAAAGAATCGCAGATCAGCTTCAGGAAGCCGGCATAGCCGTGGATCAGGAGCATCCTCTGTTTGTTTATATACCCTGCGGCGTAGGCGGGGCGCCGGGAGGCATCACTTTCGGCCTGAAAGAAATTTACGGAGATCATGTACACTGCTTTTTTGCAGAGCCTGTCCAGGCTCCCTGTATGCTTCTGGGAATGTCTACAGGGCTTCATGACCGGATATCTGTAGAAGATGTGGGCCTTACCGGAAAGACCCAGGCAGACGGACTGGCCGTAGGACGGCCCTCCGCCTTTGTGGGAAAAGTTATGGAGCCTCTTTTAAGCGGAGCTGTAACTGTGGAAGATGAAAAGCTGTACCGCTATATGAAAGACTTGCTGGATACCCAGAATATCTTCCTGGAACCCAGTGCCTGCGCAGGATTTCAGGGTCCTGTGGGAATCTGGGGAAGTCCGGAGTTTGAAGCATATCTGAGAAAAAATCATCTTGAAGACTCCATGGACAGAGCCGTTCATGTCCTGTGGGCAACAGGAGGAAGCCTGGTGCCGGAGGAAATCCGCAGGAACTATATGAAAGAGGCTGAAAATTTGTAAATTATACAGGAATCACTTCCAAGATCAGGCAGCTGCCTTTTTCTTCAGAAGTTCCTTTCCGGAGGTCACTACAATAGTCACGCCCAGGATCATCAGAAGCACAGCGATTATAAGCTGGAGGCCTTCTACCATAAATACTCCCGTTCCTGCTGTAAAGGCATTGACCAGAGCGATAAATCTCTGCACCAAAGCAGTAAAGGTTACCACCAGCATGATCACGAAAGGAGGTACCAGAGTCCGCAGTTCCCGGCCTGTGACTTTCAGGAATACGCAGAGGGTGATCAGTACCAGAGCGCTGAGGAGCTGGTTGGCGCTTCCGAAGAGAGGCCAGATATTGGAGTAGCCTACCTGTGTCAGGATATAGCCGAATGCCAGTGTGATCAGAGTGGCAAAATATTTGTTGCACAGGACTTTTCTCCAGCCTTTGGCATGTTCCATGTCATCCACACTGAACAGCTCCTGGAAAGACATACGTCCGATACGTGCCACGGAATCCAGGGTAGTGAAAGCCAGGGCGGATACGCACATGGTCATAAAGCTCTGGGCCACAAATACAGGAATGTGGAACATTTCCAGGAAACCTGCGACTCCTGAGGAGAAGATCTGGAAGGGGGTTCCCACTGCGGCGGTTCCGTCTGCGCTGGCGGCGGCTCCTGCTACGCACAGGGCGATGACAGCCAGAAGACTTTCCAGTACCATGGCGCCGTAGCCTACCTTCAGCATATCCTTTTCATTGGAAATCGTTTTTGAGGAGGTGCCGGAGGATACCAGGCTGTGGAATCCGGATACGGCGCCGCAGGCAACGGTCACAAACAGAATGGGGAAAAGAGTTCCCAGGTTTTCATTCTGGAATCCTGTAAAAGCAGGAAGGTTCATGGAAGGATGGGCAAAGATCAGTCCAAGGACCGCCCCTGCGATCATGCCGACAAACATGAAGGTGGACATATAATCTCTTGGCTGCATAAGGAACCACATAGGAAGTACAGCTGCCAGGAAAATATAGATAAAAGCAATATAGATCCACATTTCCTTGCCAAGGATCACAGGAAGGTTCATTCCGCATACAAAAGCCAGTACCGTAAAGACCAATCCCAGGACCACTTCTTTCCAGCCGGTAAACTTCATCTTTTTCTGTACCAGTCCGAAGACTGCGGCAAAGAGGATGAAGAACAGGGAAATACTTCCGGCAGCGCCGTTTACAGTGGCGTTTTCAGAGAGGGTCTGCACGCCGTCTGTTACCACGTAGGCGTTGAATGTATCTGCCACCATATCTGCAAAGGCAGCCATAACGATGAGGGTAAACAGCCAGCAGAATCCCAGGAACAGTTTACGGCCCGTCTTGCCTATGTATTTCTCAATGAGAAGTCCCATGGATTTTCCATCGTTTTTTACACTGGCGTAAAGGGCCCCGAAGTCTGTGACAGCCCCGAAGAAGATACCGCCCAGGATGATCCACAGAAGGACCGGCAGCCAGCCGAAGGCAGCGGCCTGGATAGCTCCCGTAACAGGGCCTGCTCCTGCGATGGAAGAAAACTGGTGGGCAAATACGGTCCAGCCGTCTGTAGGCACATAGTCCTGTCCGTCATTATGAAGGACAGCCGGAGTCTTTGCTTTGGGGTCGATGCCCCATTTTTTCGCCAGCCAGCGTCCATATAAAGCATAAGCTGCGATCAGACATACGGCGGCGATGAGTACGATTACAAGTGTGTTCATAATTTCATGTCTCCTTTGCTTATTTTCTGATCCAAGCCAAATAGCGTCCCAGGCGCTGTCCATCTGCCTGAAAGTTCCTGTACAGGAAGCCTGGCCTATTGCCTGCAGAAATAAAAAAACGCCTCCTGACAGATTGCTCTGTCAGAAGACGAATGATATAATCTCCGCGTTACCACTTCTAATTACCGGATATACCGGTCTCTCAGTCCCGTCGTTCAGTTTCTGCTGAATTAACAGGTTTCCCTATAACGGAGGAATTCCGGTCCGGGTTACTGATTTCACGTTCACCCTGACTGCTCACAGGTGATAGTCGCCCTGGCTATGCTGTCTCCTCACACCGCCCGGAGACTCTCTGAAAACATAACTGCCTGGGAAGTCTTGTCCTGTTCTTCGCATTGGCTTTTCTCAATTCGCTATCATTATATCTCAAAAAAGCAGAATGTCAACAGGAAAATTTTATCAGATTTTTATGATTTTTTTAGATTTTGTCTGCTTTTATAAAGATCAGAAATCCGATAAGAAACATTACCGAAAGTGCGCCCACGCCCAGATTCACGCTTCCGGAGATCTGGCTTACCAGGGATACCAGCATGGTTCCCATAAAAGATGCCCCTTTGCCGCAGATATCGTAAATACCGAAATATTCCCCGGATTTGTCTTCCGGGATGATCTGGGCAAAGTAGGAGCGGGACAGAGACTGGATAGCTCCCTGGAAAATTCCCACGCATACGGCCAGGATCCAGAACTGATACTGTTTGGAGAGAATGATCCCATAAAGAGAAATACAGAAATAGGCTCCGATACAGATCAGGATCAGCCTGGAGGCCGGAGCTTTTCTGGACAGTCTTCCAAAGGTCAGTGCTGCGGGAAAAGCCACGATCTGGGTCAGCAAAAGAGCCAGAAGGAGTCCTGTGGTATCCAGGCCGAGAGCGGTTCCATAGGCGGTGGCCATATCGATAATGGTGTAAACCCCGTCAATAAAGAAGAAAAAGGCGATCAGGAAAAAGAGGATTTTCTTTTTCTCTTTCAGCTCAGAAAAAATCCTGGCCAGACGTTTCAGACCTGAGGAGACAGGACTTTTGGTCACAGGGGTAAAGTTTTTCTGCCTGTAAGAGGTGGTCAGAGGCAGGGCCATACACACCCACCAGATGGCGGTGAGAAGAAAGGCGCCGCCCATAGCCAGCTCCATGGAAATGCCAAGATTTTCATAGAACAATACCAGAAGCAGACTGATGATAAAAGGTATGCAGCTTCCGATATAGCCCCAGGCATAGCCGTGGGAGGATATCTCGTCCATCCGGTCTTTGTCTGTAATATCCGTAAGCATGGAATCATAGACAACAAGACTCAGGGAATAGGCGGATTTGGCGATGACAAATACCAGCAGGAACCAGAGCCAGGATGAGGTGAATCCCAGGAACACACACCCCAGGGCGCCGATCAGCAGGACGGTCAGGAAGATTTTTTTCTTCCAGCCGGGGAAATCAGAAAATGTTCCCAGCACAGGTCCCAGGATGGCTACGATCACGGTAGATGCCGATACGGCGTAGCCCCAGTAAGCCAGATAATCTACGTCGGATACTCCGGCATTTCCTGCCAGATAATTGAAATAGATCGGCATGATGGTAGAAACTAAAAGGGTAAATGCAGAATTTCCCACATCATACAAGATCCATTTTTTCTCTAAAGCATTCAGTTTGAATTTCATAATTTGTTTTCCTCCTTCATAGTAATGGTACTATAGATGGCCGGGGATTTCTATATAAAATATTTCAAATCTATGTAAAAAAATATACCTGTTCTGTAAAGTATCCCAAATATAATGAAAACGATATCGCTGCCTTATTATTTACAGAAAATACTGTTCTTTTCTCAGAATACGAAGTATAATATAAACAAATGGCACATAGTTATAGTATCTTGAAAGGGGGTTTTTTATGGACAACCAATTAGCGTTACTTACTTTGTTCGGTTCTATCCTGGCCCTGGCTTTTGCGGCCAGCCGGGCAGCGAGAGTGCTGAAATTTCCCCAGGGAAATGAGCAGATGCAGAAAATATCATCTTCTATTCACCATGGGGCGATGGCTTATCTCAGGAGGCAGTACCGGATACTGATCTGCTTTTTCGCAGGTATGTTCGTCATACTTTTTGCTATGGCGGCTTTTGGCTATCTTACCTGGTTTGTGCCTTTTGCCTTTATTACCGGGGGATTCTTCTCCGGTCTTTCCGGCTTTGTGGGAATGCAGATTGCTACCAGGGCCAATGCCCGGACAGCGGCTGCCTGCCAGCAGGGGCTGAACAAAGGACTGAACGTAGCTTTTTCCGCAGGATCTGTCATGGGGTTTACAGTGGTGGGACTGGGACTTCTGGATATTTCCATCTGGTATCTGCTGCTGCGTCTGGTCTTCAAGCTTCCCATTGAGGACATTACCAGCACCATGCTCACCTTCGGAATGGGCGCTTCCAGTATGGCTCTTTTCGCCCGTGTGGGAGGAGGGATTTACACCAAAGCAGCCGATGTAGGAGCGGACCTGGTAGGAAAAGTAGAAGCAGGGATCCCTGAGGATGATCCCAGAAATCCTGCAGTAATCGCAGACAATGTTGGAGACAACGTAGGAGATGTTGCCGGAATGGGAGCAGATCTGTATGAATCTTATGTAGGTTCTATCCTTTCCGCCTGTGCTCTGGGAGTGATCGCCTTTAATAAGATCGAGTCTGTGGACCGGGTCAATGCGGTGGTGATTCCTATGGTCCTGGCTGCAGTAGGGGTTCTGGCCTCTGTTATCGGAAGCCTTCTGGTAAAGACAGGAGAGAGCACCAAACAGAATGTGCTTCTGGGGGCTCTGCGCAGAGGCACCAATACCAGCGCCATCCTGATTGCTATAGTGGCCTTTCCCCTGGTATGGTTTGTTCTGGGAAGAGAGTTTATCGGTTTTTATCTGGCAATCCTGGCCGGGCTGCTGGCGGGAGTCCTTATTGGATTTTTTACGGAGTACTTTACCTCGGATACTTACAAACCTACTCAGGACCTGGCGGATAAATCTGTCACAGGTTCGGCTACCATGATCATCGGAGGTCTGAGCCTTGGCATGTTGTCTACGGCGCTGCCTATCCTGATCGTGGTGATCTGCGTGATGGCGGCATATGTATGCTCGGGAGGATTTATTGAGGCTACCAGAGGGCTGTATGGTATTGCTCTGTCAGCAGTGGGCATGCTTTCTACTCTGGGAATTACCCTTGCCACAGATGCCTACGGTCCTATAGCGGACAATGCAGGAGGAATTGCGGAGATGGCAGGACTTGATCCGGAGGTACGGGTAAGGACAGACGCCTTGGATTCTCTGGGAAATACCACAGCCGCCACAGGAAAAGGCTTTGCCATCGGTTCTGCTGCTCTGACAGCTCTGGCCCTGATCGC
>DXFG01000021.1 GCA_019114545.1 Candidatus Blautia pullistercoris
GAAAGAGTATCAAGGGAAAAATGTCCTTTTAATTAGTCATGGAGGGGTATGTCGTATTATCAGGACATATTTTATAGATATGACAAATGAAGAATTTTTTAATTATACATTAAAAAATGGTAAATTAGAAGAATATGAGTTATAAAAATCCTAATCCTAATTTGATGTGCAGATAATTGGAAGTGATAAGAAGAACTTTTTATGACAGCGGAAGAAGTATTTTGGATTATAATCCTGGTATTAGTGCTATATATTCCTGTGATTACACTGATCTCATTTGTTCGGGCTCTTTTTAGCCTAAGAAAAGGGAAAACATATGCTAAGGAAAGATTTCGTGATACCTTTCTACATTTTTCGTTGAATTACTAAATCCGCTACATTGGTTCTTGTAAAACACATACAAATCCTAATTGCATAAAGGTCTGGGATATTCTAACAATCGTCGTAATGACAAGTGCAGACAGTATGAAAGAAAATAGCCTGTCTGGCCCAAAACTGCCGTTAAAGTTGATATCCAGTCACACTTTACATAGGAGCATGACAGTCGGCATAAACTGTGGCTGGTATCCCCCGCTATAGCCGCCTGCTTATTATAATCCGACGGGCAGGAAAGCCTATATAATGAATATATATACAAAACCAAAGTACAGAAGACAAGGCATTGCCTATAAAACTTTGGATCTTCTGGTAAAAGCAGCAAAGAGCAGGGGGATTACAGCAATCTCCCTGGAAGCCACGGACATGGGCCGGCCTTTATATGAGAAATATGGGTTTGTGAAAATGGAACATGAAATGGAACTGCCGGAATGAAAGCGGAGACAGAATAAAAAAGCTGCTATACCTGTAACAAGATAAAAGAAAAGGTACAGCAGCTTTTCCAGTGATTATACCCGGGCTTTTCTGCAATTTTGAAAACTTTCAGTTTAGGCAAAAACATTACATTGATAAAAGAAACCGGACTTATTTTAGCAGAAAGTATTGTCCTGAAAAATGCCCGATCTGCAGTTCTAAAGAACCATTTTTGAAAGTGTAATGGTTTGTACCTGGACCTCCAAAAAGTTTGCTGTTGCTGTCCAGCAGCAAAACGGCATGTTTATGTTTAGGAAGCTGTATTTCATAATTGTGCAGATCAATGCTGTTAAAATTTAATACTGTTAAAATTTCTTCTTTGTCCGATTTTCTCAGGAAAGCATATATTTGTCATGTTGTTTTCTCCTTTCGGCGGGAGCAGTCTGCATATAGGACAGCGTGTCATTCATCCAGCCCAGATCCCATTTATAATCAAAGCCTAATCCTCCTTCTGCCACCTTGGCCGTAACGCCGGGATAAACAGTGGAATCTTCAGCAATGAGAATCCCCTCCGGACATCTTTTTTTCAAACCGGCGTTCATTGTCTGTATAAATCGGATAGCAGACGGGTTTTCTCCGCGCTCTTTATCTCCCTGCCAATAAATCAGGTTGCTGACAGCGTCAACACGCAGGCCGTCGAAATGGAATTCTTTTAGCCAGTAATAGGCGGAGGATTGCAGGAAACTTCTCACCTCACCTCTGGAGTGCATAAAGTTACAGCTGCCCCATTCATTTATGCCAATATCACTGTGAGGGTATTCATAGAGGGCGGTTCCGTCATATTTCAGAAAACCATAATCATTAACCGCAAAGTGGACAGGGACAAAATCTAAAATCACACCAATATTTTCCTCGTGACATCTGTCAATGAAATACCGCAGATCATCAGGAGTGCCATATCGGGAAGTAGGGCTGAAAAATCCTGTGGCCTGGTAGCCCCATGATTCATCACAGGGATATTCATGCAGAGGCATAAGCTCTGCAAAGTTATAATGATTTTCTGTTAAATAGGGTATGAGCAGATCCGCAAGCTCACGATAGCTGTAGAAAGGGCGTTCATGATCTTCCGGTTTTTTCCATGAACCGGCGTGGATCTCATAGATATTAACCGGACGTTGTTCTGTGCTTTTTCTTCGGTTCAAATACTTTTTATCAGAAAAACAGTAATTTGATAATCCATATATGATTGAAGATACGCTTTTGAGAAGTGCCGGTCCTTTGGAGAAGATTCTGTTATTGATATTTTGTCGGAAATTAATCAGAAAATAATGGAGTTACTTAGATGATCCTGCGGTTAAGGAAAAAACAGGCAGCCTGCTGGAACGCAGACTGCCTGTTTTCCCGGCATTTGACTGGAAAAGAAGGAATTACGGCATCCGGATTGTAACCATGCCTCCCCTTTCCCAGTTGTTCAATTCCAATTCCCCTGAATGACTTTTTACTACCTGTGCAGCAATCCAGAGTCCCAGTCCTCTGTGACCGTCCAGACTGCGGCCGGTATCTCCCCTCCACAGACGTTTGGTGCCGTGGGCCAGGGCTTCTTTCGTAAATCCGGGCCCCTGGTCGAAAACGGTGAGCTGCCAGGACTTTTCCGTCATGGAACCTTTCAGAAAGACTGTGCCTCCGGAAGGGGTATATTCTATGGCGTTATCCACGAGATTTCCCACAGCCCGGAGAAAATGTTCTTTTTGAAGAGAGGCAGTACCCCGAAGGTCGGATTCCTTTTTCAAAAGAATTCCTTTGGAAGCTGCAAGGGGAAGGGCATTCTGAAAGGCTTCCTTAAAGATCAGGCTTAAGTCACAGCTCTGGAATTCTTCTTCTGCTCCTGCACAGGCTTCCAGCAGCCCGGCCACGTAGCCTTCCGCCCGGCGGCTGCTGGACACGATCGTCTCTGCCATTTCCCGGCAGTCTTCTGAAAG
>DXFG01000220.1 GCA_019114545.1 Candidatus Blautia pullistercoris
GGATTTCCTACAGATCTGCTGCTTCTGGACTTTAACAGTGTATATTCTCTGGAGGAAAAATCGGAAAGCGAGTATCAGTATTATCTGGGAAAAGAGGATTATATGGCTCCGGAGATCTTTCTCCATCAAAAGGCAGAACTGGGCCCCTGGACAGATCTTTACTCAGTGTGTGCAGTATTTTATGAAATACTTACCGGAGAAAAACTGCCAAAGGACAGAGAACTGGAAAGGAACAGCGAGCTGGTATCCCCTTATTCCAGGATCCTGCTCCATGAAAAAGAGAGAACAGCAGAAAAGCTGAATGCAATTCTCAGAAAAGGTCTGGAACTTCTTCCCCAGAACCGGTATCAGGATATCGGAGAGATGAAAGGGGATATACAGGAGCTTCTGGGAATCTTAAACGGAACCATTCGTTTTGCCCCCTTAGTTCCTGAAAAAGTTCAGAAAAAGAAGGGGACAGGGGGAAAATGGAGAGCTTTCGCACAAGTGTCAGCCGGAGTTCTGGCAGGCATCCTTCTCATGGGCGGCCTGAACTGGGGATATGGACTGGCAATGGGACGGCGGGTGCAGTCAGAGGCAGAAAACCCGGAAGCTCCGGAAACAGAAGAACTGGAGGACACCCAGATCGATCTGTCCCTGATCCCTCTAGAGCTGGATGATTCTGTGGTGCTTACGGAAAAAAATGTCCGCTGGCCCCTGGAGGATAATATCCTGAATCTTCAGGAGCAGACTTCCACTTCTGTACGGGTTATGCTGAAAGACTACTCCCATAAAAGAAACCTGGAAGATGTTTATGAGCAGTACAGTCTTTTTTGTTTCTACAGCGGAAAAGGAGATAAGCGGGGCTGGCAGTATGGAGATCGGACCTATGATTTTTTCCGGACAGAAGATAATGCCCTGCAGATGGTCCTGCCTTTCCAGGATACCAATGATTTTGACCTTTCCTATATAGGCGTGGTATTTGCCAATTATAATTACGACAAATCTACGGCCCTTTTGGATATAACCTCCTGTACCCTGACAGACGGAGAGGGAAACCGGCATGAGATCACAGATCTGATCGGAAGCCATCTGCTGTATTTTGACGAAGAAAACTGGCAGTGGAATCTGACCACAGATCAGAATCAGGATTTTGTCACCGATTTTGGGGACATATATGGAGGAAATCTGACGGTAGATGCTCAGGTGGGATATCTGGAGCCGGTAGTGGATGTAACGTGGAAAAGTGAAGATCCGGATATCGCCAGGGTGGATCCTGACGGCAGGATAACAGCTGTCAATAGGGGATACACAACCCTCACTGTGACCCTTACAGATAAAGAGACCGGTGAGACAAAAAGTACACAGATGATCGTGAATGTAGTAAGAAAACCTATCTGAAATTTCAAAGTCTGGCGGAAAAAAGTTGAAAGAATCCGTAAGGAGTATCTGATATAGTAACTTTATCATAAGGTCAGGATTATCCTGTGATCTTGTGAAAGGAGAAGACAATAGGGGTCATGCAGATACATCAGATCATGGAATGGGCAGATACTCTTTGCAGAGCAATTTTAAAAGAAATGGAGCAGGCAGAATCCAGGGAAACATACAGCAGGATTAAGGCAAAACTCTGGGGAAAAACAGGTGATGAAAAAGAACTTGTTTTTTTGCTGGATTTTTCGGAGGAAAAAAATGAGGCAGGAGAAAGCCTGCTTATAGCCAGACTGACGGTTTTTGTATCTTTCGGGGAAGCATGGAAAGATACAAAAGAACTGGGAATTTATAAAAATCAGAAGGAGACTGTTCAGGATATAAAAAAAGGAACCATGCGAAGAAAGCTTCTTACCCTTCTGCCTGATATGGTCAGGCAGGGGGAAAGCCGGCTGTATTATGGAGAGATTTCAGAAGCCAGTCCAGAATACGAGACTGCCGGAGGTCGGTATACACGGCATCTCCCTGGGAAAGCGCAGTAAAATAATCCAGGAAAGCAAAACCGGTTCCGCTTTCCTTCAGATAAACGGAAAGCTTTTTACTTTCTTTCAGAGGTAAAGTAATGGAAAGGGAGTAATCTGAAAAAATTTTTATACAGACATTTTTTATAGGGAGCATTTCCTCCTTCAAGAGGAAGAGGCTTCCTTTTTTGGTGAAAAATTCTGCTGCAGCAGCGGAATCCTGACTGGCCCTGAGTATCTCTGCCAGACTTTCCGGCGAAAACAGATACAAAGGCTTAGCGGGACCGGAGAAAGAGTGCTTCAGGTCCAAAGGGAAATAGTTTATTCCGCAGCTTACAGGTGCAGAAGTATATAGGGAAGGGGCTTCCCCGTCCTCCCAGGCAGGAAGAATAAAAGCAGAGGCACTTTCCCATATATGGAAGAATTCTTCATAGCAGGCTTTGCAGACAGAAGAGGTCCGGATTTGGAGAAAAGAGGAAAAATCTCCGGTAAACAGGAGCAGACTGTTTCTGGACCCGAGATAATAGGGGAAAAGCAGATGGCTGCTTAAAGTACTGGTTTTGCTGTAAAAACACCGGGGATGATAATCCATATATCCATTGAGAAAAGGAAAGAGGATACCGGAGATGGTTTCCATATTCTTTCTTCCTTCCGGAAAATGCTCCGGATTGGGATAAAAATCCAGCAGATGATAAACAGGAAGCTCTTTTTTGAAAGCTTCCTTCATATGGAGGAGTTTTTGATAGAAGAAATCCTGAAATCCCGGAAGATTTGTAAATATTTCAGAAAAAAATTCCTGAGAAAAACAGTCCCCAAAGAAGCTGTTGATCGCCTTCAGGCTTTCACGAGAAAGCTGAGACGGAAAGGGAGGAAGAAGGTTTCCTTCATCCAGATTTCTTAAAAATTTTTCTGCATATTTCCGATTTTCAAAGGCGGCCTTTCCGATACGCTCTGCTTCGTAGAGTTCCAGCAGTTCCTTTTTTTCGTCAGAGTCAATGCGCAGATAACTGCAGAACTCCCGGACAAAGGAAAGACGGGGCAGTCTTTTCCCTGTGATCATTCTTTGAAGAGATGTACGGTCAAGGCCGGACATTTGAGAAAGCTGATATACGTTTGTACCTGTAGCCAGAAGAATTTCCCGGCATTTTTCACTGAATTCAGACATGGCAGATTTCCTCCCCGGATCCGGATATTTCCTTCATTATAAAAAACAAAGGACGATCCTGCAAGAAAAGTGAAAAAATAAAATCCGGCACTGAGACAAGCACATATTGCAGGGCAGTTTTTGGGGAGATAGGATTGAAAAAAACAGAATCGGAGGGGAAGATGAGAAAAACAGAAATAAGGATCCTTCAGATATTTCTGGGAGGGATATCACTTTTATTCGGAGGATTTTATGAGTATACAGCCTATCTGTCGGGAATTTTTTTGTGCCTTTTTTTACTGTGGCTGTGGAAGAGAAGGGGGCAGCTTTCTTTTGATTTTAATATAACGGGGACAGCCCTTGCTGTACTCTGCCTGGGATATGGCCTGGCTGTGTTTTGGGGCGTTGACAGAGGAATGAGTTTTCTGGGATTTTTGAAGGTGATCCCCCTGCTTCTTTTCCTCCTGACGGTCATGCAGTTTACGGTACAGGAGAAGGCGGAAATCCTGAAAGCAGTTCCCTGGACCGGACTTCTGATCCTGGGGATCAGTATGGGGGCCTTTGTGACCGGAATAGGAAAATCTGTTTTTTTCCTTTCCGGAAGGCTGGGAGGAAGTTTCCAGTATTCCAACACTATGGCCCTGTATTTCCTTTTGGGAATGGTGATTTTGTTTTACCTGGAGAAGAAAAGGGGCAGATACCGGTTTTTTGTGTTTTGCCTGTATATGGGAATCCTTTTTACAGGGAGCAGGAGCGTTTTTTTTCTTGGAGCCCTGTGGCTTGTCTTTATCGGCATAAAGGAGAAGAAACACCGGTGGTTCCATCTGCTGCTCCTGGTGCTGTCCGGCACAGCAGGAATCCTTTACGTTTCTTTTACAGGAGATTATCAGAATATTGGCAGATTTCTGACTTCTTCCCTTCATTCCAGTACCTTTCTGGGAAGGATCCTTTATTGGAATGACGGGATCCGGATACTTGCAGATCATCCCCTGGGCCTGGGCTATAGAGGCTTTTCCTATATACAGGGACTTTATCAGACGGGAGTCTATCAGGTCCAGTTTATCCATAATGAATATCTTCAATTTATGCTGGATGCAGGGGTGCTTCCCGGATTATTTTTCACAGCTGCGCTGGTCAGGGAACTGTTT
Organism: Candidatus Blautia pullistercoris; assembly: GCA_019114545.1. Lineage (GTDB taxonomy): Bacteria > Bacillota > Clostridia > Lachnospirales > Lachnospiraceae > Blautia > Blautia pullistercoris. Next base: position 4,224 of record DXFG01000220.1, read on the forward strand.
TCCGGGGGCAAGCTTCCGGTCCAAAGAATGATTCTGATCCTGACAGCAGTTCACTGTCTGATGGATTTCGACCTGCAGTTTCTGGTCATGTTTTGTCTCCTTTTACTGTGTGCAGACACAGAGGGAAGAAGGAAACAGGCAGGATGGAAGAAGGGGCTGCCGGTTCTGCCGGGGGCGGCAGGCTGTCTTGTGTGGGGATATTTTTCCCTTATGGGAATTTTTTTCTATATAGGGCAGGATGAAGCTGCTTATCAGATGTTTCCCTGGTACACGGATGCAGGGGAAAGAATGCTGATGTATGGAGATTCTCTGGAAAAGGCGGAAGAAATTTCAGGGCGGATCTTAAGCTGCAATTCCAGATCCGCAGTAGCCTGGAGCACCAGGGCGCTGCTGGGAAACCGGGACAAAGATTATGAAATGGTAATTGAGAGCCAGAGGAAAGCCATTGCATTAAACCCCTATGAAAAGCAGGAGTATCTTTTTTATCTGGAAATGCTGGAACAGGGAAGAATGTATGGAGCCAGTACAGGGAATCAAAAGATCCTTGGGCTATGTACCGATGAGATGACCGTAATTCCGGAAAAGATGGAGCAGATCCTGGAACGCACCAGCTTTTGGGGAATGCAGATACAGGACAGGCCGGATCTTACTCTTCCGGGGGAAGTGCAGGAGTATCTGGAGCAATTAAAATAGTCAGGCACAGTGAACAGCACATATTGAAAAGACGGAAAGAAAGACGAATAATCACTAGGAAGACATCTGTTTTCAAATAAAGGGAAAGGAAAGAAGTTTTATGAAAGCAAAAAAAGTGTTTGCCATGGTACTGGCAGCGGCTTTGACCTTATCCAGCAGCAGTGTACTCTACGCAGCATCGGAAAGTAGCCAGACAGAGAGTACAGCTCAGGAAAAGAATTCCTCAGAGGAAACCGCAGAGCCGGGCAGCCGGAATCAAGAGGCAGATTCCAAAGAAACAGAATCCGGCACCGGGAACTCTTCTTCTGCAGATAAAAAGGAGAAGACAGAGCCAAAGGCCGCCGAAAAGCCTGGGAATGTACCAGGAGATACCGGAGAGATCCAAAGTATATCAGATGACAGCAGAGATACCCAGAGTACTCCGGAAGATGGGGGCGATACCCAGAGCGCACCGGAAAATAACGGGGATATCCAAAGCATACCGGAAAATACCGAGGATACCCAGAGTATACCGGAAGATAGTATAGATACTCAGAGTATACCGGACAATACCGAAGATACCATAAATATACCGGAGAATACCGAAGATATCCAGAGTACACCGGGGGCTAAAACTGACGCCAATTCTTTGCAGGTACAGAAAGCTGTGGGAGACCTGGTAACAGATTCCAGGGTCGCAGAAGAAATCCGGAATACTCTGGGCCTGGATGAAACAGAACCGATCACAAAAGAAGTATTGGAAAGACTGACTTATCTGAACTGCGGCGGGGCAGATTCTTTGGAAGGTCTGGAATATGCAGTGAATCTCACAAGCCTTACCAGCAATTATGGAGGTCTTACGGATCTGAGCCCTTTGACAGGCCTGGAGAAACTTATGCGGATTGATGTGGGCTATAACCAGATTACAGAAATTCCTTCTTTGAGTCAATTGACGAATCTGAACAGCCTGCTCATTAATGGAAATCCTGTTTCCGTGATCGCAGATGATGTGAAATCAAGTGAGATTTTAGTGGATTTAAGTGCCGAGGCGCCGGCAGCAGAAGAAATCTTCCGGGACTATGTTTCCTTTGAACCGGTGAATCTTATGGAAAACAGCGGAAGCTATTATGTAAGTCCTGTTTCTTCCCACTTTAGGATTTTTGAGGCGAGTTTTTCTACCCAGGACAATGATATTATCCAGATAGATGGCAGTTACGGCGGCAGCGGCGTTCAGATTGAAATTCTGGGAACCGGAAGCGGGACAGTTGTGGCTGCTGTGGGAAATGCAACAAAAGAGATACCTGTAAATATTTCGCCGGTACAAGAGGAAGTGGAGGAAAACGAGAATATCCATACCCTTCCCCAGTTTACAGATACTAATTCCGATATGCTTTTATATGACGGAGAAATCTGGGATCTGTCGGGAGAGATGGCGGAAACCATTCCCAGTGAACGAAAAGTGACAAACTATGTATCCTGCAGAGTATATTACGGCAATCGTATTTTGTCGGATCTGACCGTTTTGGATGAAAACTCTACTCTCTATTACTGGCCGGCAAATGCGGATACAGGCGCTTACGAATCAGAGGTATGGGTAGCGGATAATGTCCGGACCATAACGCCTACAGGCTACATAGACAGTGAAGGAGCTTATCACTATTGGGAATACCAGTATGAGGAAGGGGAAGCAAGACCCCGGGAGCTTCGTGTAGTGCCCGGCGTAGACCATGTATCCGGAAATTATGCATATCTGGAGGATGGTTCTGCAATCTACTTTCTGAATACCGGATTCTTTACTGAAACGACTTATGACCTGGAAAATCCTATTCGGGAAGTAAAAGGCCAGTATATTCTGGACACAGAAGGGATTCTGTGGCAAAGGAATTCTAATGATTATGAGCAAATAGCAGATCAGGTTACTGATTTCTGCGAAAATGGCGCCTATATTTCCCAGGGAACCCTTTATTCCGGAAACGGTCAGGTCCTGGATACAGAGGTGGAGAGGATTGAAGATTCCGGAAGCCTGAATTATTATGTAAAAGGGAAGGATTACTATTGGATCCGCTATGATGATACCGTAGAATTATATGCTTCTGATGTAAAGAGCAGCCTGGATCGTCTATTCCTTCTTAATGACGGAACCCTTTGGGTAAATGGAACAGAGGAGGGATATCAGATCCTGTCATCTGTAGAGGAAATAAGCGGAGAATATGGAACTTATAACGCACTGCGCAAAGACGGTTCCGTATGGAGAGTGAATCCGCCTCTGGCGCCTTATATGATCTTCCAGTCCGAGGAAGGACCGGAGACTCCGGAGGAGATCCTGTGGAATAAGACAGATGAGGCTACAGGGATAAGTGCAACTGCCCAGGGAATTCCCGATTCTGTAATGCTTCAGGTGAATGCTGTATCAGAAGGAGATGAGGCCTACGGACAGGACTACGGACTGATCAGCGACTACATTACCGGTCAGGGAGGAGAAGACTTCAGGATTTATGATATTAAACTGGTGGATGAAAACGGCGGAACATATCAACCGGAAGATGGAAATATGGTAACGGTTTCCGTACCGAAGCCGGAGACCTTTGGCGAATCTGTAAAAGTTTATCATCAGAATGAGGATAAATCTATGACAGAGCTTGTCTCAGCTTCAGAAGAAGGAACGGTTGTATTTCAGACTCCAGGCTTCAGCCTTTTTGCTTTAGCAGATTTTGGAAGTACAGAGGTTCCGGAAGGCGCCGAAGATCCACAGAATCCTGAGGAACCGGAAAATCCACAGAATCCACAGGAACCGGGAAGCACTCAGGATCCAGATAACCAGCAGAACTCCCAGGAACCGGAAAGTTCTCAGGACTCCCAAAACCCGGAAAATGCCCAGGAGGCCGCAGATGAGAAACAGGATCAAGAATTGAAAAAGACAAATGAGGTGAAAAAAGGAACGCCGGTGAATCAGGTAAAATCCGGGACTGAAAATAAAAATTCCGTAAAAACAGGAGACGAAACACCGGTGGTCCTTTATGGATGCCTGGCATTGGCTGGAATCCTTGTGCTGTCAGGTGTGGGAATTTATGTCAGAAAGAAAAGATAGTACCGATTATCTGAACCAAAACAGAATAGAGAATACTGCATAGCAGGAATAAAATGCGGCTCAGAGTCTTTAAAAGAGGACTTTGAGCTGCATTTTTCTACGGATAGGAGACCTGCGGAAGCCAAAAAGAATTGCTTTTTTCACAGGAATCCCCTATAATGGGAACGGTAACGGAACCAGCTCCAAAGGGGCAGTTCACAAAAAAGGAAAAGGGGTAAATTTATGCTGAAAGGTAAAACAGTTGTGCTGGCAGTGACAGGAAGCATTGCCGCATACAAAATCGCTTCCCTTGCCAGCGCCCTGAAAAAGCTTCATGCAGACGTACACGTGCTGATGACAAAAAACGCAGAGAACTTCATTAATCCCATTACTTTTGAGACTCTGACGGGAAATAAGTGCCTGATCGATACTTTCGACAGGAACTTTCAGTACAATGTGGAACATGTGGCACTGGCAAAAAAAGCAGATGTGGTTATGGTGGCTCCGGCTTCGGCCAATGTAATCGGGAAGATCGCCCATGGCATTGCCGATGACATGCTGACCACCACAGTGATGGCCTGCCGCTGCAAAAAAATCTTTGCGCCGGCTATGAATACCCAGATGTTCGAGAATCCCATTGTTCAGGATAATCTGAAGACACTGGAGCACTATGGCTGTGAGGTGATCAGCCCGGCTTCCGGTTATCTGGCCTGCGGAGATACCGGTCAGGGGAAAATGCCGGAACCGGAGCTGCTTCTCCAGTATATCTTAAAGGAGATCGCTTTCCCGAAAGATCTGGAGGGAAAGAAGGTTCTGGTCACTGCAGGACCTACTCAGGAACCCATAGATCCGGTGCGGTACATTACCAATCATTCATCCGGGAAAATGGGCTATGCTCTGGCAAAGATGGCCATGCTGAGAGGGGCTCAGGTTACCCTGGTGTCGGGTCCTGCAGCGATAACGCCGCCGGAATTTGTAGAAGTGGTTCCTGTGGTAACTGCAGAGGATATGTTCCAGGAAGTGACCAGCCGGGCAGGAGAACAGGATATTATCATCAAAGCAGCGGCAGTGGCGGACTACCGGCCCAAAACTGTCAGCCAGGAAAAGGTGAAGAAACAGGGAGAGGATATTTCCCTGGAGATGGAAAGGACCAGGGATATTCTCAAATATCTGGGAGAGCATAAGAAACAGGGACAGTTTCTCTGCGGATTTTCTATGGAGACAGAGAATATGCTGGAAAATTCCAGGAAAAAACTGAAAAACAAAAATCTGGACATGATCGTGGCCAACAATCTCAAGGTAGAAGGAGCAGGATTTGCCGGAAATACCAATGTGATCACCATGATCACAGAAAATGAGGAAGTTTCACTTGAAAAAATGTTAAAAGAGGAGGCAGCCTTAAAAATTCTGGACCAGATTTTAAAGAACATGGCACAGGCGTAAAATCAGGCCTGAACCTTAAAGAACAAGAGCAGAAAGAGATTTCTGTGCCAAAAGTATTGTATCTCAAAAAAGAACGATAACAAGGAGGCAATTATGAATCATTATCAGAACACAGCAGCCAGGCGGACGCCTGGAGATAACAGACGACAGATCAGAAGTATGGTGCAGACCGCCATTTTCGGGGCGATTATTGTGATCATGGCTTTTACCCCTTTTCTCGGATATATCCCTCTGGGATTTACAAGAGCCACGATTATCCACATCCCCGTTATACTGGCATCTCTGCTTCTGGGACCAAAGAAAGGAGCGGGTCTGGGATTTCTTTTCGGCCTTACCAGCTTTATTAACAACACGATGAACCCTACCGTCACATCTTTTGTTTTTACACCCTTTTATAATCTTGGAGAGTTCAGCGGCGGAATCGGAAGCATCCTTATCTGCTTCGTTCCCAGGATATTGGTAGGAGTGGTTCCCTGCTTTGTCTACAAGGGAGTGAAAAAGTTCGGGACAAGCAAGGGAGTTTCCAATCTGGGACTGATCCTGGCGGGAATTTCAGGTGCACTGGTGAATACTTTGCTGGTCATGAACATGATCTTTCTGTTTTTCAGAGAAGCTTATGCGGCGGCCAATGAGGTGGCTGTCCAGGCCGTATACGGATTCATCTTATCTGTTATTGGAATCAATGGAGTTCCTGAAGCCATTGTGGCAGGGATCCTTACCTTCTTTATCGGACGTGTGCTGATGAAAAAGAATATCAGGGAAAGATTAGGTTTTACTTATGATTTTAGCGATTGATATCGGAAATACAAATATTGTCATTGGCTGTATCCAGAAAGGAGAGTGTCTTTTTGTGGAGCGCCTTTCCACTGTCCATACCAAGACAGAACTGGAATATGCCATTGATATTAAAAATGTTTTGGACATTTACCATATCCGGCAGGAACAGCTGGAAGGAGGGATTATTTCCTCTGTGGTTCCCCAGGTGACCAGGGCGGCAAAGCTGGCAGTAGAAAAAATACTGAAAAAGGAAGTCCTGATCGTGGGAGCGGGCATTAAGACAGGCTTGAATATCCGGATTGACAACCCGGCTCAGCTGGGAAGTGATCTGGTGGTGGACTCTGTGGCGGGGATTGCCGAATATCCGGTGCCTTTGCTGATTTTTGACCTGGGTACCGCAAATACGGTATGTGTTATTGACCGGAATAAAAACTATATTGGCGGTATGATTTATCCGGGTATTGGAGTATCTTTGGATTCTCTGACGGCCCATGCTTCCCAGCTTGGCGGCATCAGCCTGGAGGCTCCGGAACACATTATTGGAAAGAACACCACAGAATGTATGAAAAGCGGTGTGATCTACAGTGCAGCGGCAGCAATGGATGGAATCATTGACCGGCTGGAGGAAGAACTGGGAGAGACGGCTACAGTAATCGCTACTGGCGGACTGGCTAAAAGGATCGTTCCTCATTGTCGGAGAAAAGTGATTTTAGATGATAACCTGCTGCTGAAGGGACTGTATATCATTTATCAGAAAAACCGGAAATGACCGGGAGCTGACAAGGGCTGCCCAGAGAAAAAGAATAGTTTTATAAAATTCTGCCACTAAGAGTATATATAGCGTGAGTACCGCCGAAAATTGAATAATCAAATTTCCGGCGGTATTTTCTTGACCACTTCTACCCCTATTTTGCAATTCTTTGATTTTCTACAGCCCCGTTTCTGGCTTTCTCCATTCCGGGCTGAAGCTGACCGGCAGTAAACCGCAGGCTCAGGCGTGTATTCTGAAATTCCTCCAAATAATTCTTGACATAGAAAGTCAGTAATGTTATCCTACAGATAGGTTAGTAATAACTAACTCATGTGAATAATCATTTTATAGCAGGTCCTTCCGGGGAAAGACCGGACACCTTTTTCCAGAAGGACCTTACCGGAATCTGGCTGCCTGGCAGGCG
>DXFG01000221.1 GCA_019114545.1 Candidatus Blautia pullistercoris
CGAAGGAAGGACCATAGAGAAGCCCATCCATGAGGATATTACTTATGACGACATGCACTCTACCCAGGATAATCTGTGGAATTTCCTGTTCTTTACCGGATATTTAAAGAAGATATCCCAGAGACAGGAGGGAGAGACCATCTATATGGAAATGGCGATTCCCAACAGCGAGGTGCGGTATATATATAAGAACGCTGTACTCCGGTGGTTTGAAGAGAAGATTGACAAGAAGACAGAAAAGAAAGAACTGACGCCCCTGTATGAGAGTTTGTTAAAAGGGGATACAGAGAAGATGGCGGAGATCCTTTCGGAGAATCTCATGGAAACCATCAGCTTTTATGATTATCAGGAGAGCTATTACCATGGATTCCTGGCAGGGCTGCTGCGGCCTATGGGAAATTATATCGTACAGTCCAACCGTGAATCGGGAAAGGGGAGGCCGGACATCCTGGTAAGATACCCCAGCGTCCGGGGAAAAGCAGTGATCCTGGAGCTTAAAGTGGCGAAGACCTATCAGGAACTGGAGAAAAAATGTGACGAGGCCCTCCGGCAGATCGAAGAGCAGAAGTATGAGGAAGGACTCCGCCGGGAAGGGTATCAGGATATTTTGAAGTACGGAGTGGCATTTTATCGGAAGGAATGCATGGTGAAGGCAGAATTTTAACCTTATAGAACCGGTAATTACAAAAACTGTAGCTTTTTTGTAATTACCGGTTTTTTTCTATATATTTCCAGTATTTCCCTTTTCTTTTGGGCTATATTTTTCATAGATTTTTAATACTTCTGGTTGAAACACGAAAAAACATATTGTATAATTACATATGTTTACCAGAAGAGTAAGATTTTCGGTAACGTGTAATGCTTTTTGTAATGGGGAAATAAGACTGAAGATGAAGAAAATTGATATACATTGTCATGTGCTTCCAAAACTGGACGACGGATCGGCCTCTCTTCAGGAAAGTATCCGAATGCTGAAGCTGGCCTACAGGCAGGGAATCCAGGCAGTGGTGGCCACTCCTCATGATTCCCACCAGTTCAGACAGGAGGATCCGGAGAAGATAAGAAATCTTTGCAGAAGACTTGAGACCAGGGCGAGGGCAGAGGTGAATCCGGACTTCAGGGTCTATCCCGGAGAGGAAATCTTCTACTCCCAGGAGACTTTGGAAAAGCTGAAAAGAAATCAGCTTCTGACCATAGGGGAAAGCAGATATATATTAATAGAGTTTATGCCCAATGTTCCATATTCCCTGCTTTATCGGGCAGTGAGGGAACTGACAGAAGAGCAGTACCGTCCCATACTGGCCCATATGGAGCGCTATGGCGTACTGAGAGAGAAGGGAAGAGTGGAAGAACTGATCAAAGCCGGCGCCTATATGCAGATGAACTATCGCCGCATCGGGGGCAGATGGTATGACGAAACCGTCAGATGGTGCAGAAAAATGTTGAAGAACCAAAAAGTTCATTTTCTGGCAACGGATATGCACAACACAAAAAGCAGACGCCCCCAGACTCAGGAAGCAGAAGCCTGGATGGAGAAGCATCTTGAAAGAACCTACATAGAAGAAATTGCCTGGAAAAACCAGGAAAAGATTCTTCGGGATGCACAGCCGGATGCGGAAATGGATATTCTGCATAATTAAAAGGGAAAAGTTAGTGCAAACTTACCAAAGCTGTTTCTTCTATAGAATATAGCATTCTATCATCCATCTGTTGATTGATGGAGTTAAACAATATATAGAATATGAAAAATTAAGAAAAGGAAAAAAGACCATGGAAAACTTACGTGAAGAGGAACGGGAGATCGACTTAAGGGAATTGTTTTTTGCCCTGAGAAAAAGAATACTCTGGATCATTGCAGCGGCGCTTCTGGGCGGATGCATTGCCTGCGCCTATACCCAGATATTTATCACTCCCACCTATACTTCTACCTCCAGCGTCCTGGTGATCTCTAAGGAGACCACACTGACCTCCATTGCAGATCTTCAGCTTGGTACAGAGCTGGCCCATGATTATGAAATTCTTATCAAGAGTACGCCGGTACTGGAAGAAGTCATCGACAACCTGGGACTGAATATGGATAAAGATATACTGAAACAGAGTATTACTGTGGAAAATCCCGCAGATACCCGTATTCTGAACATTTCTGTGACAAACACAGATCCGGAAGCTGCCAAAGAAATCGTAGATCAGGTGGCTCAGATATCCTCTGAGTTTGTAGGAGACAAGATGGAAGTAGTGCCTCCTAAGATCATTGAAGAAGGAGAAATCCCTACGGTGAAGACTGCTCCCAGCGTTACAAGAAACACCCTTCTGGGGCTGATGGCCGGAATTGTGGTTTCCGCAGGTCTGGTAGTGGTGCTGGCAGTAATGAACGATACCATCAAATCCGAGGATGATATCACCAGATATCTGGGAATCTCCACTCTGGCAACTGTGCCGGACAGAAAAGACTATGTGGGACAGAAAAACAAAAGAGGGAAAAAGAAAGCAAAGGGCAGGGGAGGAAAGAAATAATGGAACTGAAAGTAACCTTAAAAGACCCGAAGAAGTCCGATTACTTCTACGAGGAAGCTATCAAAACCCTGCGTACCAATATACAGTTTTCCAGCAAACAGGTAAAGGTGGTGCTGCTTACCAGCTGTTATCCCAATGAGGGAAAAAGCGATATTGCCTTTAGTCTGAGCCTGGAAATGGGGAAAGCAGGAAAGCGGGTGCTGCTTATGGATGCAGATATCCGGAAATCCAATTTTATCAAGCGGTATTCCGTAAACCAGACCATTCAGGGCCTGTCCCAATATTTAAGCGGCCAGGTGGAACGGCAGTGGATCATCTACCAGACCAACTTCCCCAATGTGGATATGATCTTCGCAGGACCTCTGGCGCCAAACCCTTCCGAACTGCTCAGTGATCCGGCCTTCGGAGAACTGCTGGAAGAAAAACGAAAAGAATATGACTACATATTTATTGATACGCCGCCTATCGGCAATATGATCGATGCCGCCATCGTGGCAGAAAAAAGCGACGGTGCAGTGATGGTCATCGAAAGCGAAGCGGTAAGCTATAGCGTGGCCCAGAAAAGCCTGTCCCAGTTAGAGCGGAGCGGCTGTAAGATCCTGGGGGCTGTGCTCAACAAAGTAGATATGAAGAAGGATAAATATTATTCCTCCTACTATGGCCGTTACGGCGACTACTACAAACATAAATAAGAATGTGGGAGGAAAATCACAATGAACAAGAACTATCAGGAAGGGAGAAACCGGCTGCTGCTGATTCTCTGTATCCTGTTGTTTATCCTTTTCGGAGCCCTTCTTTTCTGGAGCCGCAGTTCTAATGCGGCAGACGCAGCCAGACTTCAGGAACTGGCTGCCCGGGAAGATCAGAAGGATCAGGCCGAAGAGCAGGACGCTTCAGAAGAAGCCCGGCCTGAGGAAACTGTCGAAGAAGAGACCGAAGAAAACCAGGAACAGGCCTCCACAGGCCAACAGAACTCAGAAAATGAGGACCAGGAATCTGCTGCAGAGGAAACAGCAACTGCCCCCACTCTGGCAAAGGGAATTGTCTGCTGGGGGGATGACCTTATAAACGGAGAAGAATCTGCAACTCATTCTTACAGAGCGGTTCTTCAGAATCTTCTCAATGACAGCGGTTACAACCTTACAGTCATCGACAAAACCCTTCAGGGAGCAGGAACTCTGTCCATGATGACCATGGCAGGGGTGCCCCAGGAAGAGGTCCAGAGTTATATCACCGCCCATCAGGAGGCGGCCCAGGGACAGGAGCTCCCTGTGACAGAGACCGGGATCCGGGATCTGACACCGGAACAGACCCAAAGAAATGATCTGGAATACGTCCCGGTGATCTTCATGGGATATTACGGGGGCTGGAACCACGATCCGGCAGAACTGGCCCGGCAGCAGGAAGCTATCCTCAATACCTTTCCACAGCAGGAACAGTACATTATCGCAGGCACCTTTCCTCTGGACGGCAGCGTAGACTCCGCCACGCTGGACAGTGTGATGAGCGAGAAATGGGGAGAACATTATATCAGCATGGCATCCATCACCTCCAATCCTGCCTCTACCTATGAGGGACAGGCGGATCTGGCAGCAGCCATCCTCCAGAAGATGAAGGATCTGGGGTATCTGGCGTAATCCGGCCGGATAAGGCGGTTTTATAAAGAAGGAACTTTCATATATGAGCATACCTGGAAAGAAAAATAAGAAGAAAACAAAGTTTTATACAGCAGCAGTGGTACTGGCAGTCCTTATTCTGGCGGCAGCTATAGGAGGATACCTTATCTGGAACAATATGAACACTGCTGAAACTGCCGCAGGGAAGGGAGACGGAATATCCGGCTCTGCTTCCCACGAGGAAGAGGCGTCTTCTGCCGGAAATACTTCCTCCACTGTCACTTACCAGGGAAAAGAATATGCCTATAACGACCATTTGAGCAATTTCCTTTTTCTGGGAATCGACTCCAGAGAAAAGACACAGACTCAGGTGGGAAGAGCAGACGCAGGACAGGCAGATGCCATCTTCCTGGTGTCCTGGGACCGGGTGGACCACAGTCTTACAGGAATTACCATTCCCAGAGATACCATTACGGAGATCCAGATCTTCGACCAGGAAGGAAACAGCGCAGGAAAAAGCCGGGATCACATTAATCTGGCCTACGCCTACGGAGACGGAGGCAGGGAAAGCTGTGAACTGATGGAAGAGGCTGTGTCCAATCTCCTCTACGGAATTCCCATGCAGGGATACTGCTCTCTGAGTATGGACGGGATCCCTCTGCTGGTAGAAAAGGTAGGAGGAGTTACCGTAACTGTTCCGGACGACAGTCTGGAGGCTGTAAATCCCCAGTGGACCCAAGGAAGCCAGATCCAGCTTACCCCGGAGGATGTGGAGGATTTCGTCAGATACCGGGATACAGGAGAAAGCCAGAGCGCTATCGTGCGTATGGAGAGGCAGCAGGAATTCCTGAACGCCTATGCTGCAAAAGCCCGGCAGGTATATGGAGAAAACCCTTCCCTTATCACAGACCTGTATACAGCGCTGGAAGATTATATGGTGACGGATATCAGCAATGGTCAGTTTGCCCAGATCATGGGAGGGCTGGCAGAGCAGGAGAATATCCGGACCTGGACCCTTCCCGGAGAAGGAACCCAGGGAGAAGGCTTTGACGAATACCATGTAGACGACAGCCAGCTGTATGAGAAGATCCTGGAAACCTTCTATAAAGAGGTGGAAAACTGATATGAAGAAATTCCGAATCGCAGGAGTGATCTTCCTGATCCTGGCAGTGATCCTGGGAGGCCTGGCGGTACGCCAGTACCTGGAAGAAAAAAATGCCGGGAAGGAATATGACCAGATCCGGGAAGAAGCCGCCCGGGAGCCGGAACCTGAGGAAGAGAAAGAACCGGAGCCCGAAACAACAGAGACTCCCGCAAAGGAGCCGGTGGAGATCCCCATTGATTTTCCAAGTCTGCAGGCCCAGAATCCGGACGTATACGCCTGGATCCAGGTGCCGGGAACAGAAGTGGATTATCCCATCCTCCAAAGCCCGGATGACAACGGCTATTACCTGGATCATGACATCAATAAGTCAGAGGCAGCGGCAGGCGCTATCTTTACAGAAAACTATAACACAAAAACTTTTGAAGATCCCAATACGGTGATCTACGGACACGACATGAAAAACGGCTCCATGTTCCAGAGCCTTCACCGGTATATGGACCGAAGCTTCTTCGACGCCAACCGGGACGTGACCATCTACCTGCCGGATAAGATCCTGCATTACAAAATATTTGCGGCATATCTTTATGATAACCGGCACCTGCTGATGAGCTTTGATTTCTGGAACAAAGAGGAATACCAGCAATATTTAAACAATATCTTTTCCATGAGAGACATGAACTCCTTCGTGGATACCTCCATGGAAGTAACAAATGAGGATAAGATCATAACCTTATCCACCTGCTACGCAGGAATTTCAAGTCAAAGATATCTGGTACAGGCTGTACTGGTATCCATAGATCAATAATAATACATGTAGTACAACAAATCTTAATTAGAAAGGATGAGAAAAATGAGAAAAAGAATTTTGGGAACAATTTTGGCAGCTGCTCTTGTAGTGACTTCCGCTGTAAGCGTGTTTGCAGCAGGAAGCCGGACTACACAGGTTACTTTGGTAGGTGAATCAGCAGCCAGCTATCAGGTAAGCGAAGGCACAGCAGAAAACTTTGCCTCTACACAGGCAGTGGCACCTCAGGTTGTAGAGCAGATCCTTCAGGTAAATGAAGGAACATTAACCCTTCCCACTTTGGTACAGCAGTTAAAAGATGTAATTGCCAATCCGACAGAAGGACAGACAGAGCTGAACATGACAGCGGAAGAAGTAGACGCACTGACTCAGGAAGTGGAAGGAAAGAGCATGGTCACCCAGTTCTTTGACCTCATTCCAGTAAACGGCGGCGTACAGACCGAGGATGGAAAGTATATCGCAACCATCTCCGTACCTTCCCTGACAGAAGCTATGACTAATGTAAAGATCCTACACTTCAGTACAGAGAGACTGGTATGGGAGATCATTGATCCTACAGACGTAAACTATACAAACAAACAGATCACAGCAGAATTCCAGGATCTGTCACCTGTAACAGTTATCGCTGATGTAGACGAATCCAAAGCCGCAGGAACGGACACTACAGGTACAGGAATTGCACCTAAGACAGGTGTAGACTCTGCCTGGGGCGTATATGCGGCAGGGGCTGTAGTGCTTCTGGGAGCAGCAGGTGCAATGTTCGTGATCGGAAGAAAAAGAGCATAAAAAAGTGTGACGAGGGGGCAGAATTTCTTCCGGGAAATATCTGCCTCTCATCGCCTGGACTTGTATTGAAAAAACTATGTTAAATCGATAATTTTATAAAATAACGCTCCGGTAAGGCAGGAGCATACGGAGAGAAAGAATGGAAGAAATTAACGAGAAGAAAAAGAGAATCATAAAAGATTTATATAAAATTATATCCGTAATACTGGCCTTTGTAACTTCAGCAGGTCTCTGGTACTGGAATGTAAGCCCACAGTGGGGAGAAGGATATTTCGGATACCTGCCTCTGCTGGTGGTGGGAATTGCTTTCTGCATGGTGTATTGGTTCTTCG
>DXFG01000222.1 GCA_019114545.1 Candidatus Blautia pullistercoris
TCCTAAAGCTCCTTTTACTTTCTTTTTCTCCTTTTCGTCCATAGACGAAAAAGTATCCTGATTTTTCTCATTATACTATAAAAAGAAAAAGAGGCAAAGCCCGGGATTTTCATTTGACTTTGCCCCTCTCACCTATAAGGAGGTATGTATTTGATCTATAGTATACAGCATTTCTGCCGCAACTATCTTTTAAGTTTATCCCGGATTTCCTGTATGACCTTTGGATCTACAGGTTTTTTCCGGGTATTGGACATATCCAGGTTCTCCATGATCAGAACCTGACTGCCCGGTGCAAGGATAATACTGTGATACTCCTTTTCCTGAACCACATACAGCCCGTCCTTTTCCAAGGCATAGAGCTGGTAATCTCCCGGATCTGTCCCTTGTTCTGAAAGGGCCAGCCAGGCTTTTCCCTTCAGAAGGACAAAAGCCTCCTGAGAGTCCTCATGGACGCCCCACTCTGTAAAAGCTGTGATTCCATTTGTTTTCTCTTCGTAAGCGTGAACGGCGATCCGCCAGCCCACACTGTTATGTATCACTTCAAATCCGGATCTCTTAGCAAGACTGATTTTTTCCATAGTTTCCGCTCCAGCTTTTCTTCTTATACTCAGATCCTCTTGGGCATCCTACAGTTCTACACTTCTGCATGCTTCCAGGAAATACCGGATCTGAGTATCTGACACATGATTGTCAATACCCACGCAGGAAACGGAAATCTTCTGTCCATTCTCCTGTCCGTTTTCCGCCAGATATTTTACCTCACTGAAGATATCTTCTTTTGAAGCATTCATCAAGCGTACAGGGCTGTACCGGGCATTAAGGAAAATTCCCGGAAGATGACTGCGTACTGTTTTGATATCAGAGAATGCCCCTACCTCAGCAAAGGTCAGCCCCTTTACCTTAGAATATCCCTCTACTACATGTTCCATGGATTTTCCGCAGTGATGGATCCCGAAGTTTCCAAAAGCATCTGCCAGCTCCTGATCGTATTTCAGAAGAAATTCCTCATACAGATCATTGGAGATCATCTCCACGGAACAGTTGGAAGTAAGATAACACTCCGGTACAGTCTGGCGTACAATAGCCGTAACTCCTCCTGAAACGTCATTGGAAAGAGCTTTGAAACGTTTTCCCACCTCAATAGACATTTTGGTGATTTTCTTCAGAAGTTCATTGATCTCATCAGGAGCCGTATAGTAAGAGACCATCAGTTCCTGTCCCATAATGTCCATGGCAATATTCTGGATTCCCTGCAAATTTACATAAGTTTCTACACGTCCATATTTATCCAGAAGATAGTCTATTTGCTTCTGGGTCCGATGCCATACTTCGCTGGTATCCAGATCCGGTACCTGAATCTGATCAATAGTGTCCTCGTCCAGATCCATACATTCCACCTGCGGAGAATTATCTGCCTGGTAACGGATCCCGCAACCCATCAGTTCTGACAGAAGGTATCCTGCTGCCAGAAGATCTGTGCCTAGAAGCGGTCTTTTCTGAGGATCCTTTTCCCCGATCCCCAGATCTCCGAAATGCTCGTAAAGAGTCTTTCTCATTTTTACATCTGCTTCCATACGATATTCCGGATTATCAAAAAACTGTTGCGTAAAGTCTATACCTGCATTTTCATGCCACCAGCTTGGGTGGAAGGTAATATCATATTTCATTTTGTACCTGCCTCCATTTCATGCAAACGGTTATAAAGAATTTCCTGTTCCTGGGGAGTTTTGCAGTATGTAACACAGATAAGCTTCTGCTGGGGCCTCCACAGTTTCCGGAAAGCTTCAAAACTGTTTTCCGCGTTTCCCACTGCACGAGCATTCAGGATAATTCCTGTGCCGTTAAAAGCATCTCCAAATACTTCCGGTTTATTGGGGCTGGGATCTGTCTCAATAGTAAAGGCTCCATCTGCGCACCGGATATTCCGGTAAGTCTGGACCATGTGGATCTTCTTCTCCCAGATGCCGCAGGAATGATATACCATTCCTCCGAACTCATCTCCCAGCCTCTCATCCAGCTCCTTAAACAGATCTGTATAATCTTCTTCACTGAGCATGATAGAGGTATCGTCGCTTAACCCTACCCCGGCAAAACCTCTGCTACTGGCAAACCCATGTCCCGGTTTTGCCAGAGCGTCTCCGATAAGCTTTTCCTGCTCTTTCAGAAAATCAATCAACAGATCCGTGCAGAGAGCCGCCGCCTTTTTAATCCCTTCCGGATCTTCCAGCACCTCCATAAACAGATCTGTTACCGGGAGAAGGTAAGTAAGCATATTCAGAGGAGACTGAATATCACTAAAGGAAACCGGAACCTTTCCCTTGGTCTTATCCATAAAATACTCGATCATTTCCAGATTATATTTTCCTTCAGGAGTCTGGGCGATGGGCACGAAATCTGAATCCAGGATCTCCTGGGCAGTCTCAAACTTGGCTTCTACACTTGGGGCCTGCTCAGGCAGCCAGCGGTAGGTACTTCCAAAGCAGGAAGCAATGTAACCGATCCCATACCAGGGTTCCAGAAAATTGGCCACATCCGCTTTATAGGCCATGCTTTCTTTCAAGGCTCCCAACTGCAGGGCAAGAGACTCTTTATAATCTCTGCATTTGTCATAGAAGACTCCGTTGGCCCGGACCCTGCGGTAAACAAGAAGTCCCCTGTCCTTTTTCATAAATTCTCGGTTTTTTTCTAATAGTCCTGCTTCATATTCCTGGTAGGCATCCAGATCAAAGTTTTCCGGGTTTATCGGCGTT
>DXFG01000022.1 GCA_019114545.1 Candidatus Blautia pullistercoris
GTTATTCAAAATATTGATTGACAGAAACAATAAAAAGATATACAATAAATATAGATTCACAAGTGTAATATAAAATTGGCGCAGGCTGCATCAGGAAAGATAAGAAACGGAGGAGGTGAATAACAATATAGGATTGAAAAAGAGAACTTAAATATTAAAGAGAAAGGGGAATGTGTTATGAAGAAGATAATAATCTTGGCAGGTCCTGTAATAGCTTATTTAATCTGTTATATTATCTGTGGTTTCAGGGAGAGTATATTAAGTCAGGCAGATGTTCCGGTTACCGCTTTCTTTCTGCTGGAATGTTTCGGCTATTGTGTGATTGGAGTGTTGATTCTAGCTGTGGCAGAAACGATCCACAAGGAAAAACAAGATCAGAAGACAAAGATATTATGTGGTGTTGATATTCTTGTCCCTTTGATGATCTGGATTTTTGGAATAAAAACAGGATACTTTCTCTTAATGACCAATGGATTTGTTTATATATATTTTGTCTTTCTGGGTGGAATTTTGTATTCTCTTATAAGAAGAAGTTAAACATATATTGTTTCTCGATAAATAAAAAGCCCTGTCTGAGTGAAAGTTACCGTTAAACGGCAGACGAAATCTCAGGCAGGCTTTTTTTACTTCGTAGGAAATTGTGTTCTTTGCTTTTATTTAATGCTGACAAGAAAGGGAGATTCGTTGTATAATGACTGTAATCTTGGAAAAGGAAAGAAAGGAAGAGACATGACAACTGTAATTATTGGAATACTGCTGCTGATTTTTGCGCTGATCATCTTTATATGTTATACTTACATGCAAAATCAGCGGTCCCGCTATGTTTCTCAGATGTACCGGCAGTTTAAAGAACAGTATCAGGACAAAGCCAGGATTGCCATGGGTTTTTCCCAGACGAATATATTCGCAAAGCCGGTTACGCTGATGCTGGCAGTAGGAGATGACCAGAGAGTGATGGATGCCTGGAGCGTGACGGACCGGGATATGGAGCTGGAGGGGCGTACCTGTGAGGAATATATTGGAATGGATGTGGAAAAATACGCAGGAAGAGACAGAAAGCAGAGGGAGAAGGAACTGCTGCTGCGGCAGGTCTCCCAGCCGAAAAATTCCAAGGAGCAGGCATTTGACATGGCAGTCCGCCAGATTTTAGAACAGTCGACAGGAAATTAAGAATATGGAAGAAATCAGACAGGAACAAAAAGAAAGAGTGATATTAATAGCCGCGGCAGATCGGCAGGAGGAAGCAGAAGAATCACTGGATGAATTGGAAGAGCTGGCAAAGACCGCCGGCGCGGAAACTGTGGCAAGAGTGATCCAGATCCGGGAGACGCCTCATCCGGCAACTTATATTGGAAAGGGAAAAATCGATGAGGTCAGCGCTCTTTTATATGGAACAGACGCCACAGGGGTCATTTGTGACGATGAATTGTCACCGGCACAGATCGGGAATCTGGAACGCATGCTGGATACAAAAGTCATGGACCGCACCCTTCTGATTCTGGATATTTTTGCCGGAAGAGCCTATACAAAGGAAGGAAATATACAGGTAGAACTTGCCCAGCTTAAGTACCGGGCATCAAAATTAACCGGTCAGGGAACCGCTCTTTCCAGACTGGGAGGGGGAATCGGAACAAGAGGTCCAGGAGAGAAAAAACTGGAGATGGACCGGAGGCTGATCCGCCGGAGGATTTCTCATTTAAAAGCGGAGTTAAGAGATGTGATCCGGCACCGGGAGGTGCAGAGAAAACAGCGGCAGAAACATCATGTGCCGGTGATCTGCATTGTCGGGTATACCAACGCGGGAAAATCCACGCTGCTGAACTACCTGACAGACGCCGGTGTTCTGGAAGAAAATCAGCTGTTTGCCACCCTGGATCCGACCACCAAGAGTCTGGAACTTGGCAGCGGACAGACAGTGCTCCTGACAGATACCGTAGGGTTTATCCGGAAACTTCCCCATCATCTGGTGGACGCTTTCCGGAGTACTCTGGAAGAGGCAAAATACAGCGACCTGATCTTTCATGTGGTGGACGCTTCCAATCCCCAGAGAGAGAAACACATGGAAGTGGTCTATGAAACTTTAAAGCAGCTGGGAGCTGTGGGATCCGATGTGATCACAGTGTTCAATAAGATGGATCTGGTGGAACATGATATGGTGTTAAAGGATCCGAAGGCACAAATGACGGTAAAGATATCGGCCAGGACAGGAGAGGGAGTGGATGAACTCCTTCTGGCGGCAGAGGAACTCCTGCAGAAACAGAAACTGTATATTGAAAAACTATATTCTTACAGTGAGGCGGGAAAGATACAGATGATCCGCAGTTACGGTCAGCTTAAGAAAGAAGAATACAGGGAAGACGGAATCTATGTGGAAGCATATATTCCAAAAGAAATTTTAGGCAGTATTTAGGAGGAGAGATAAATGATCATTCAAAAGGTGATTAATAATAATGTAGTCAGTACTTTTGATACCAATAACCGTGAAGTGATCCTGATGGGGAAAGGGATCGGGTTTCGCAAAAAAGCAGGAGATGAATTAGATAAGAATAAGATTGAAAAAATATTTACCTTGGATCAGAGAGCGACTTCTCCTTTTGTCCAGGAAATCATGGCAATCATACAGGAGTTTTATGAGGTGTCCCTGGATTCTGAGACTCCTGCGTATCAGAGATTTGCCACACATCTGGAGTATATGGAATCCGAAATCCTGTCAGGTCACCGAAAAGACGAAGAGGACGAGGAAGACGATGTAGAGTTTTACGAGAGGAACCAGAAAAAGTATCCGGAAGCCTATATCTGCAGCCAGAAAATCGTGGAACATATTGAGGAACATTACCAGTGCAGATTATCTGCGGATGAAAAGATGTACCTGATCATCTATGTAAAAAGACTTATGATGGAAAGAGAGTCTTAATCGGGGAAAATTTGTTGACTTAAGGATGGGTATTTGGTATTATATAGTTATTGAATATGGATTGTTACTGGTAAGGCAGGCAAGACCTTTTTCGATGAGTGTGAAGAGCATTTATTGGGGAGGTCTTTTTTCTTTTTGCGGGTGTTGAGGCTTGCCCGGATTCCTGCAGCGGCCAGCGGCAGTCCGGACGCATATTTTTATTTAAAATTCTATTAAGAGAAGGAGATTTAATTATGGTATCAAAGAAATTTGTCATCGAGAACGAACAGGGATTACACATGAGACCGGCAGGTGTTCTTGCTAAGGCTGTTACAAAATTCGAATCTGACGTAACAATCATTTTTGAAGATAAAAAAATCAACGCCAAGAGCCTGTTAAACATCATCGGTGCCTGCATCAAATGTGGTTCTGAAAT
>DXFG01000223.1 GCA_019114545.1 Candidatus Blautia pullistercoris
CTCTCCTCCAGGATCTCCAGTCCTGCGGCTTTTGCCTGGGCAGCCTTTTCCCTGTCTTTTTCCCAGACCATAGTCCGACAGAACATATTCTGGAGATAACCAGCCAGAGTCCTGCCGCATCTTCCATACCCGATCACCAGGCTGCTGCTGCCTCTTAGATTTTCCGGGCTTCGTAGGATGGCCTGGGCTATGGCCCCTTCTGCGGTGGCAATGGTATTTTCCA
The DNA here is from genome assembly GCA_019114545.1 of Candidatus Blautia pullistercoris. Lineage (GTDB taxonomy): Bacteria > Bacillota > Clostridia > Lachnospirales > Lachnospiraceae > Blautia > Blautia pullistercoris. Next base: position 224 of record DXFG01000223.1, read on the forward strand.
TAGCCGTAAAGGAATCTTTCAGATAGTCAAAACACAGTATTCCCTTTTCTCCGGCTTTCTTAAGAAAGTCCTCCGGGATTCCCCCGGCGCAGAAGAGACTGCCCTTTTTCAGATATTTTAGAAAATTTGCCTCTGTTAAATCTATAAAAAACTCCTGCCCCTGGATCCTTCCTTGTTTCAGAAAAGGAACGGGAGCGGCGATAATATCTGCATCTTCCAGGGCTTCCCCAAGAGAGGAAACCTTCTTCACCTGGCTGTGCCCTGGGTCTTTGGGAAGGCCATAAGTCTTTACCCAAAAGCCATTCTCTCCCAGAGCCTCTGCCACATAGACCTGACGGGTATCCCCGCCGGCTACTGCAGCTTTTAAGAACTGTCTGTTCAAATCTTTCCAATCCTTTTTTCTTTTATTCTATGCAAAGGAGAGTAGAAATGCCAGCCTTCTTTTTGGGGAAATCTCCCATAAGCCAGAAGTTCCAGAAACAGGCTGGATCCGGACAACAGAATGGTCTTCCAGGTTCCCGTCAGGATCCGGCTGTCTGCCTGACAGATATTTAATGCCGTAAGTTTCCGGAAAGTCTTCACCTTTTCTTCCAGAAGCTGGGGATAGAAAGAAAGATCCGACCACATAGAAGGAAAATAGTCTGGAGAAAGACGGACGCTTTTTTCCAGACCCCAAAGGAAAAGAAAGCACAAAAGACCTGTCAGAGCATACCAGCATAGTTTCTTCCTGAAGTCTCCCTGCTTCCGGCCAGCCTGAAAACTTCGGATCCCTGCCAGGGCTCCCAGAATCAAAACCGGAAGGAAGAGAGAAAATCTGGACAATGCGCCATAAAGGTTTCCCTCGAACATCCTGTCCGGCTGAGTCCCGGTCATCTGATAGAGAAATTCCTCAGCCTGGGATACCGGCACCAGATCTGCATCATAGAACAGCCGGAAGTTCTCCAGTTCCTCTTCTTCTCCGGCCCACACGGCCAGGAGATTATCCTCGCCTTCCAGGATTCCCCGGACTGTATAAGTCTCTCCCCGGGCCCGGATCTCATTTCCCGTTCCATTATCTGTGCCGAAAAGCTCCCGGCTTAAGCCCCTGGAGATCACACAGCCCTGGGTATCTCCCTTCCAGGGAAAATTTCCCCGGATAAGCTGTTTAGAAAAAAGTGTCTTCATTTCTCCACTTATCTCCAGAAGATTTCCCTGGCAGGTAAGACCTGTGTTTCCGGAAAAATTCTCTTTCTCCCGTTCTTTCCACGCCACAGTCAAGGGCAGATCTTCTTCTTCTCTTTCCCCTATAAAAAGCTCCATCTCTTTTCCGGTCAGGACCGGACTGTCATAGTATCCCGTAAATTCCTGATTGCCCTGACGGTTTCCCAAAAAAACTGCCAGGGCCCCTGCCCAGCATGCCAGAGTCAGAAGAGCCCAGAGGAGAAAAGTACGAAATCTGTTTTTCCTCATTCTCTCAGCCTCACCTTATCCCCTTCTTCAATATCTTTTGTGCTGCCGGAGATCACCAGATCATCCCGGCCCAGATTTCCGGTCACTGCCGCCTGCGTGCTGTCCTTGTCCTCTACGGTAATGTTCACCCGGGCAGCCCGGTATTCAGTTCCCAGGACCGTCTCCCTGGCCTCTGCGATCAGACAGTAGGTCCCGTTAGCGTCCTGCCGTACGGCGCTTAAAGGAATCAGCATTTCATAGGAAGAACCGCTCTGCTTCTCAATGGAGTAGGAAACCTGGGTTCCCCAGGCAACCGATCCTTCTCCCATGTCCGCATAGAAATAACCTCCCGGATCCTGGTTTTCCCCGGCTCCGCCTTCCGTTCCCTGTCCGCCGCTACTTTCTGCGCCTATCTGGGTGATCTTTCCCTGGATCTTTTTCCCCTGCCCGGAAACAGAGATGTCTACCACATCTTCTGCTGCCACCTTGGCCAGATCCTGAGTCTGGAGACTTCCTTTAATCTGCAGTCCTCCGGTTCCCAGAAGAAGATAACTGCTATCGTCAGTAATCCCCCCTGTCTGCACATTCATATCTGTAACCACACCTGCCTGGGAAGCGGTTACCTGTCCTTTGGCCTGCTGGAGCTTTTCCAGCTCTGACAGTTCTTTTTTTGCCAGATCCAAATCTACCTGTATGGACTGCTGGCTGTAACTGCTTTCCTCCTGGGTCTTCTGATCATTGGCCGCTGCCGCTGCATCCTCCTCCTGGGCAGAAGTATAGGCATTCTGGGCCTGAGCCTGGGATTGGGCCTGGGCGTTTAATGCAGATTCTGCTTCAGACAGAGAGGCCTGAGCCTGGGCAATCCCGGCGTCATATTCTGACTGGGCCTGGGAAACCGCAGCTTCATAAGTCTGTTCCGCCTCCTGGCGCAGATTTTCTGCTTCTTCATACAGTGAGCTGGCGCTCTCTGCCTCTCCCTGGCTTTCCAGTTCCTGGGCCTGAGTCTCAAGTTCCCGGGCCTGATCGTAAGCGGAATTCTTCTCCGATTCAGCCTTTTCCACTGCACTGTCATACTCTGACTGAGCCTGGCTCTGGGCATTCTGGGAGTCGTTCCAGGCCTGGTCGTAATCACTTTGGGCCTGGGCCAGATTCTGATTGGCCAGATCCAGATCCCTGGCTGCACTGTCCGATGCGGCCACTCTTTCCTGGGGTTCTCCCTGGATCCTGGCCTGTTCCAGAGACAATTCCAGCTTTTTTATTTCGGCCTGCTTCTCTTCTATAGCTTTTTGAAGATACTGGGTATCATAGTGGACCAGTACTTCCCCAGCCTCCACCTGGGTTCCTGCCCTGGCTGCGCTGAGGATCCGCTGTTCCTTTATAAGGGAAACCAGGCTCTCCTCTTTTGTCTCTACCACTGCAGTTCCTGTCAGATTCAGGTTCAGTCTCCCAGACTGATATTTCTGGGTGTCTGCCAGGGGCACCGTCATGGCAGCGGCGGCTCTGGACAGTCCGCCTGCCGCCGCCATCAATATGAAAAAAGCGGCAAAGGCTTTGGCCGCCATTCTTTTTTTATCTTCTAGCTTCATATACTCCTACTCCTTTAGTCCTGAAGCAATGATCCCCTGTTCCAGATAGCTCTGTCCCCAGGCAAAAAGAAACACCGAAGGAGCCATGATCAGCACGGAGGCTGCAAAGGAAGTCCCTACATCATTTAAGGTAATGCTGCTCAGATACAGGGAAACAGGAAATTTGCTCTTTGTTTTCAAAAAAGTCATTGGAGGCTCAATGGCATTCCAATACTCCAGAAAATTTAATATCAGAGAAGAAATGATCCCCGGAAGTCCCAGGGGCAGTCCCACATAGAAGAAAGCTCCTATTTCTCCTGCGCCGTCTACCTTTGCCGCCTCCAGAAGGGAATCGGGTATCCCCTGAAAAAACTTGGTCATAAGGAAAACGGGAAGGGCAGAAAAAACTCCGGGAAGGATCACCGCCCAGTGTGTGTCCAGAATATTGAAAAAGGAAAGGACACTGTAACTGGACACCATGGTCACCTGAAAAGGAAGGATCATCAGGATCATATACAGATAGACCAGGATTCTCCGTCCTCTGAAGGAATACCTGCCCAGGGCCCAGGCTGCGGGAATTCCGAAAAGAAGCTGTCCGAAAAGGATGGGAAATACCTGCCTTACGGAATTCCAGAACATAACGAAAAAGTCCGGACTATCCAGCAAAAGCTGAATATAAGCTCTCAGTGTGGGATACAGAGGAAACAGCTTCCATTCCAGATTTCCCTTATTCCCATAGAGGATGCTGCCATAACTGGCGGTCAGCTCCTCCTGCCCCATAAGAGAATTTACCATAAGAAGCAGTATAGGAAATAAAAACACAAGAACCGCTGCTGTGAGAAAGATCCAGATCAGTATTCTCTTTTTCCGCATATCACTGTTTCCACCTCTCTTCTGCCTTCTGGCAGAGAATCAGAAAGATTCCCAGCACAGCCGCCAGCATCACCGCTCCTGCAGTCATCTTCTGCATGTCTAATTTCGTAAACCAGTTATTAAAAAGATTCTGCAGCATGTATATACTGTCATGGGGATAATTCCCGGCGATCATCCAGGCCTCCCGGAATACCTTGAAAGCATTCACCAGAGACAGGGTTCCTGTAAGGAAGGCCGTCTGGACCAGCAAAGGCCTGGTAATGTACCAGAAGCACTGAAACTCTCCTGCTCCGTCTATCCTGGCTGCTTCATAAAGGCTCTCCGGGATCCCCAGAAGGCCGGAGAGCCACAGGATCATGTCATAACCCAGGTTTTTCCAGATATAGACTGCCACCAGCACCCCGAAAGCCCCGGAGCTGTTCATGTAATCCGGGCCCTGTATATGGAAGTGCTTCAAAATATCATTCATTATCCCTTCCCGGTCAAAGAAAAGCTGCCAGAAAAGCACTACAGAAGCCGCCGGCACTGCCATGGGAAGGAGAAAGCCGCTTTTTAAAAGATTTCCTTTTCTCCCCAGCCTTTCAAGAAGAAGGGCAACGAAAAGGGAAAGGCCCAGGAGC
>DXFG01000224.1 GCA_019114545.1 Candidatus Blautia pullistercoris
ATGGATTCGGGCAAACGGAAAGAAATTATAGAAATTTGTCATGAGAGGCAGATCCCGTATGTGGGAGTTATGAGAAATCCAAGTGTATTTGAAATGCAGGAATGTCCAGTAAAATGTGAAGAATGTTTTAGATATAATGCGGATATAAAATAAAGGATAAGGCTTGCTGCTGTCTTAAGGATAAGATGCGCACAGGCCTTTTTTTATTTTTGAACGAATGTTAAAATATACATGACATACAGTTGTCGTATTTGGGTTGTTATGATATAGGCAGGTGGAGCAAATGAAGACAGACAGGCTGATCGGTATTTTATCCATCCTTTTGCAGAAGGAAAAGTGTACAGCGCCGGAACTGGCGGAGAAGTTTGAGGTTTCCAGAAGAACGATAAACCGGGATATCGATACACTGTGCAAAGCTGGGATTCCTGTCAGCACGCTGCAGGGGGCTGGGGGAGGCATCCGCATCATGGAAGGATATCGGATGGACAGAACCCTTTTGACTTCCAGGGATATGCAGATGATTCTGGCGGGGCTGCGGAGCCTGGACAGTGTCAGCGGGAGCAGCTATTACGCGCAGCTGATGGAAAAACTGCAGGCCGGAGCATCGGATTTTGTCAGTGGCAGGGATTCTATGCTGATTGATCTGTCATCCTGGTATAAAGAATCTCTTGCGCCGAAAATTTCTTTGATCCAAGACGCCATTGAAGAACGCAGACAGATTGCATTTCACTATTTTGCTCCCGGCGGTGAAAGTGTCCGAATGGCAGAACCTTATTATCTGATTTTTAAATGGTCCAGTTGGTATGTCTGGGGATGGTGCCGGAAAAGAGAGGATTTCCGTATGTTCAAACTGAACCGGATGGAGGAGTTGAAAAAGACAGAAGAAAAATTTGTCCCAAAACAGGTACCCATGCCGGATCTTTCCAATGAAAGAATTTTTCCGGCGAACATCCGGGTAAAGGTTCTCTTTGAACCGGATGCAAAATGGAGGCTGGTGGAAGAGTTTGGCCCTCACTGTTTCAAGGAGCAAGAAGACGGACGGCTGCTGTTTGAGATGGATTATACCGATGAAAGTTCCCTGATGGGATGGCTGCTGACTTTCGGGGAAAAGGCCAGGGTGCTGGAGCCGGCTGAAGTAAGGGAAAAACTTCTGAAAACGGCGGAAAGCATTGCAGCCATTTACCGAAAAGAGGACAGAGGCTAAACAGGCAGAAGGAGGGAGATTTATGGCGCAAAAGGAACTGGCGCTTTATGTGGCAGAACAACTGGCTCCGCTGGGAGAGATCCGATACATTCCCATGATGGGCGGTTGGCTGTTTTATTATCGTGAAAAGCTGATCGGCGGTATATATGGTGATGGATTTGCTGTAAAAGATACGGCTGCGACCAGACGGTTTATGCCGGACTGCCGGGACGAGGTATGGGCGGATACTCCAGCGGCGCTGCTGCCCTGTACGATTCTGGAAGACAGCGGGAAACTGTGTGAGATGGTCAGAGAAATGTACTCGGAACTTCCGGAACCAAAGGCAAAGAAACCCAGAAAAACAAGGAGAACGACAAATGGCATTTGATTATAAAAAGGAATACAAAGAATTTTATCTTCCGGGGAAAACCCCGCAGCTTGTGGAGATCCCAAAGATGAATTATATTGCGGTCCGGGGGAAAGGAAATCCCAATGAAGAAGGCGGGGCCTATAAGGAATCGATTGGGCTTTTGTATGGAATTGCGTTTACCATTAAGATGAGCAAGAAAAGCAGTTACGAAATCCAGGGATATTTTGATTATGTGGTGCCTCCCCTGGAAGGCTTCTGGCGGCAGGAGGGCATAGAAGGAATTGACTATGAAAGAAAGGAAGAATTCCAGTGGATTTCCGTGATCCGTCTTTCGGATTTTGTGAAGAAGGCAGATTTTGACTGGGCGATCCGGGAAGCGGAGACAAAAAAGAAACAGGATTTTTCAAAAGTGGAGTTCTTGACAATCGAAGAAGGTCTGTGCGTCCAGTGTATGCATATCGGTGCTTTTGACGAGGAACCCCGGACCATTGCTCTGATGGATGCTTTTCTCAGAGAAAATGGATATGCAAATGATTTTTCCAGCGGCCGGATGCATCATGAAATCTATCTTTCGGATGCCAGGCGCATTCCGCAGGAAAAGTGGAGGACGGTGATCCGGCATCCGGTAAGGAAACTGTGATGCAGGAGAGAAATAAAAGTTACTCTAATAAAGTAACGAAAGATAAATTCGATTTGAGGAGAGGATACAGTATGGAGTTAACTTACAAAAAGGCAACGATTGAAGACCTCGATTTGCTGACAGAAACAAGGATAAAGGTCTTAAGGGCAGCTAATCAGCTATCTGATAAGGAAGATATGAAGGAAGTGGAAAAAGAGTCCTATCATTATTATCAAAAAGCACTGCTCGATGGTTCTCATATTGCATATTTGGTTTTTGACAGAGAACGTTTTGTGGGAACTGGTGGTGTCTGTTTTTTTCAAGTAATGCCGACTTACCATAATCCGTGCGGAAAAAAGGCTTATATAATGAACATGTATACTCTCCCTGAATACAGAAGAAGAGGGATTGCTGCTAAAACATTGGATATGCTTGTCAAAGATGCCTGGAATAAAGGGATTAGAGCAATATCATTAGAGGCAACTGATATGGGGCGACTATTATACGAAAAATACGGATTTGTAAAAATGAATGCTGAAATGGAACTGCCTGAATCTAAAAATGATTATTAAAGAATGAAGACACATAGAGGAGAGGTACAAAATGCATTTTGTTGATGCCAAGGGAATTCTGTCTGCAGACAATGGGATGAATATTTACAGGGGCTGTACCCATGGATGCATTTATTGTGACAGCCGAAGCAGATGTTATGGCTTTACCCACCCCTTTGAGGATATCGAAGTAAAACGGAATGCCCCGGCTCTTTTGGAACAGAAACTCCGGTCAAAGAGAAGAAAATGCATGATCGGAACAGGTGCTATGTGTGATCCATATCTGCCCTGTGAAGAACAGCTGAGACTGACCAGAAAATGTCTGGAACTGATCCGGCAGTATGGGTACGGAGCCGCTGTATTGACAAAGTCGGATCGGATTTTGCGGGATTTGGATCTCCTGTGCCAGATCAACGAAAGGGCGAAAGCGGTAGTGCAGATGACTCTGACAACTTACGATGATAAATTGTGCAGGATTTTGGAACCGAATGTCTGTACAACAAGCAGAAGAATACAGGTCTTACAAAAAATGCAGGAAGAAAGGATCCCGACTATCGTATGGCTGACTCCGATTCTCCCTTTTATTAATGATACAGAGGAAAATTTAAAAGGAATTCTGGAATACTGCGTGGTTGCGGGTGTGAAAGGTATTGTAAATTTTGGAATGGGTGTTACTCTGCGGGAGGGAAACCGGGAATATTTCTATCATGCCCTGGATCAAGTATTTCCAGGATTGTCAGAAAAATATTGGAATAAATATGGATATGACTATGTAATAAACAGCCCGAATAGCAAACACCTTCTGCATATCTTCAGAGAAACCTGCCGTAAGGCAGGAATCATGTATCAGACAGATCAAATTTTTGATTATCTGAAAGAATTTCCGGAAAAAAGTGAATATTGGCAGATCAGTCTGTTCGATAATAAATAAAATCTTTAGAACCCGTTGGAAAAATGTGCCGACGGGTTTCTTTTTGTGATTTTTGGCGGGAGGGTAAATATAACTGTTTTTTCTTTGCCTGTGACATGAGAAAACAAAGCAGGGCTTATCCCTGCGGCAGGAGAGGCGGGAAACTCATGGAAAGACGGGAACTGGTCAGCACAGGCGTGTACACAGAAAAACAGGCTGCACTGAACATGGAGCGCTGCGCCGAGTTTATGGCGCGGATGATCCAGAAGTACGGCGCTGAAATACTGAAAGAACTGGACGAAGAAAAGACGCAGGGATCTGCAGAAAAAACATCCTGAAATCACGTCCTTACCGGCAGTCCTCCAGGCTGTCGGATTTTTCTGTGCGTTCCGCATAGTTTTTTACAGGAAATCTTGTGCGTCCTGCGAGTTGGCGGGGATGCCGGACTCCGATATATTAATCATGCACGGCGAACCGTGTGACAGTGAGCAACCGAAAGAGGTGAGGATGTGAAAAAGAAATGCTACATTTACACCCGTGTTTCCACGGCCGCCCAGACGGAAGGCTACAGCCTGGAGGCTCAGCAGGAACGCCTGCATCAGTACGCGGAGTATAAGAACCTTGAAATCGCGGGCGAATATTGTGACGCCGGAAGGTCCGGGAAGAG
>DXFG01000225.1 GCA_019114545.1 Candidatus Blautia pullistercoris
GAATCAGATTAAAAACTCCCAGACCAATATTAAGCACAGCAGAATAATAACACAACATAACTCCTACAGATACGGCGCTGTTCCCCGAATTTCCGAAACGCATAAGAGCGCCGCAGATCAGCAGAGAAAGAAAAGCCGTAAGAAAGTTGGCAAAAGGGCCTGCAAGAGAAACCCAGATGATCCCCTGCCTCTTATTCCGGTAATAGGCGGTATTGATCCGTACAGGTTTTGCCCAGCCCATATGGAAGAATAAAAGACACAAGGTTCCGATAAGGTCCAGATGTCTGAGGGGATTGAGACTTAACCGCCCTTCATACTTGGGGGTAGGATCTCCCAGCTTATAAGACACCCAGCCATGGGCAAACTCGTGGACCGTTATGGCAATGAGCATAACCGGTATCGTATAGATCAGCATACGGAGCTGCTGGATATAATAATTCAGATACATAAGCATTTCCTTTCTAACCGTACATGTCTAAAACAGGATTTATGTTTTCACAATTTTATCTCATATAGTCGGAATTGTCAATTTCACCTGCTCCACAAATCTTTCTTTTATTGCTTTTATGGAAAGTATACTTGACATTTTCTCCAAGATACCATATGATAAACTTAAGAAAGGAAAGTTAACTTTCCATAAAGGAGAGAATCTCGTGAAAAACCGGCTTGAAGAATTACGAAAACAAAGAGGAATCAAGCAAGAAGAGTTAGCTTCTGCTCTTGAAGTATCTCGTCAAACTATAGGGTCTTTAGAAAATGGACGATATAACCCTTCCATTTTGCTGGCCTTTAAGATTGCCAGATATTTTCATATGAGCATAGAAGACATCTTTATTTATGAGGAGGAAGGGTCATGAAAGAAAAGTTCTGGTATTTCGGTTATGTTGTTGCATTACTGCTTATTCTGCTGATCGCATTTACGGATTTTCCACCTGGAGCAGATATGGCTTTGGCAATCCTTTTTACATGTGTATTTTCGGTTACCCATACGCAGCTTCTCCACCGCAGAATGCTCCATACGGATTCTTCCTACCGGATCAATGTGTTAGATGAGCGTAATATTGCCATAAAGGAAAAAGCCGGAAATATCACCAATATGATCACCTTAATGCTTCTGGGCATTGCTATGTTGATATTTATTACTTTAAATTATATGGTTTCTGCCATAATTGTAGGAGTAATTATCCTGATACAGCCATTGGTCCTAATCATTGCAAGCAGTATTATTGAAAAGAAAATCTGAAAATAATAACAAAGCCCTCTGCGGACCCAGGTATCATAACCTGCACACAGAGGGCTGTTTTTACAGTTGACAGCTGACTTACCGGATAAAGTTGGTAGGTGTGAAGGGCTCTTTCTCAGGAAGACCATATTTTTCTTTTCCAAGAGCAATGCTCTTAACAAGAAAAGCCATATTTCTTCCCAATGTCCGCATGATCTGACATCCCTCAATATCCTTCTTTACATCTTCCGGAGTATATCCATGGACCTGGTTCCAGTACTGGCTGGAGGCAATGGGCATATTGGAAATTGTAAAATATTTATTCAGCTCATCGAAGGTTGCGGTACATCCCCCTCTTCTGGCGGATACCACAGAGGCGCCTACCTTCATACTCTTGTCGAAGCTGGTGCTGTAGAAAAGGCGGTCCAGAAAGGAAATCAGAGTACCATTGGCAGATGCATAATAAACGGGAGAGCCGATGACGATCCCGTCGCTTTCCTCAAATTTTGGAGCAGTCTCATTTACCAGGTCGTCAAAGACACATTTTCCGGTGGTATGACATTTTCTGCAGCCGATGCAGCCACGTATATCTTTATGACCCACATGAATCAGTTCTGTTTCAATACCCTCTGCTTCGAGAGTAGAGGCCACTTCCGTTAAAGCAGTATAAGTACAGCCCTTTGCATTGGGGCTTCCGTTAATCAGCAATACTTTCATCATTCATTCCTCCTCGATAATTTGAATTTCTAATTTATTATACAATGCCTGTCAAGAAAATTACAAATTATATAAAAGGATCTTAACTGTAAAACACTCTTTTTCCTCCTGGATTTCAAGTACGCCATGATAATTTTTCACTGCAGTGCGGACATTTTTCAAGCCGAATCCACTGTTTTTTTCATGGCCTTCTGATATTTCCGGCAATAAAGGGAAAGGATTTGTTACCCGTATAAAAAGAGAACGGGGAATGTAATGGATATCCAGGCAGATCCATCTTTTTTCTTCCGGATTTTCCCTGCATGCTTTTATGGCGTTGTCCAGAAGATTTCCAAATATAATGATACTGTCTTCTGTTGCCAGACCCATTTCTTTTGGAACAGAAATTTTGCTGTGAACGGTTATCTTCTGCTCTTTTGCCTGGCCGATTTTCAGAGATAAAATGGCATCCATTCCCATATTTCCTGTAGACAGGATCTGAGACGCTTCCTCGATATCCTGTGTCAGCTGTCCCAGATATTCCTGCAGCTCTTCAGTTTCCCTGGACGCAGGAGTGATCCTTGCAGCTATCCAGCTAAGAGACTGGAGATGATTTTTCATATCATGGCGTATGCCTTTCAGCCGCTGCTGAGAAAGAGAGAGATCTTCATAATACTGTTCTGAAAGCTTTATCTGCTGCTGAAGAAGAAGGATGTCTGTATTCCGCTGGAGCAGGTTGCAAAACTGGCTGTAAATAAAAGCCGTTGTCACATTAATGAAAATAAAGGCGGTGATCAGAGGAAACTCCAGGTAAAATAAAGTGTCTGGGTAGGAATTGATCCTGAGCAGAAAGAAAACCAGAACCAGGAAACTGATACCTGGAATCGCCATGATAACTGCAAAATGCTTCGGTGGCAGCAGGACACTTTCTTCCATCCTGATCTTTCCAAGAATCAGGATCAGACTCCAGAAGCACACATGCATGCTTCCTGACAGAAGGAAAAAATTCAGACCGAGATAGCTGAAATCCAGCTTTGCGCTGCGTATAACAGCGAGAAGAAAGACTGTCAGATAAAGAGCTGTCACAAACTCAATAGAAGAAAGAAGGATCATTTTCTGCCAGTCTTTCTGATAAAATCTGAGAAAGAACAGAGAAAAAAGTACGCTGAAGAAAGGGTACGTTCCGGCAAAAGGGCTGACCCATAATATAACCCCTGAAATAGCGGCCACAGATAAAAGCAAAAGAACCCTGGTTTTGAGTGTCAGAGAGTTTTTCCCATACTGTATGTCCATAAACTTCAAAAGAACAGCAAAATCTATTCCATACAGGAGCAGATCTAAGCAGATCAACAGGACCTTTACCATCTGCAGCACCTCCTCTCCACAAATTTCAGATGTTCCAGCCGGGCCTGCTCCCGGTATTTCAGACTGACGGGAATGGAATATTTATTTTCCAGAAGGACTTCTTTCTCACTGAAAGAAGTAATATGGTCCATATTGATGATAAAAGAATTATGGACCCGGAGAAAATAATCCGGATTCAACTGCCCTGTAAGGGTATGGATCTTACCATAACAGATTTCTGTCTGATCGAGAGATACGATCTTGATCTTTCTGTTCAAAGCTTCAAAATATAAAATATCTCTGGCCGGTATCTGGTAATGGCGGTTTCCTTTTTTGTAGAAAAAATAGCTTCTTCTTTCTTCCAGATACCGGATCGCCTCTCCCATGCTGTCAAGCAGCATATCATAAGAAACCGGTTTTTCCAGAAAACGAAAGGGAAGGGCCTCAAAGGTTTTGTAGACATATTCTCTGTGAGCGGTTATGAATATCAGCACCATATCCAGGTCGATTTCGCGAAGTTTTATGGCGGTTTCAATCCCATTTACAGAGGGCAATTCAATATCCAGCAGAATGATATTATATTTTTTATCTTCCAGATGATGACGGAGCAGCTCTTCACCGGACAGAAATACTTCCGTTTCCAGATCATGAAAGGGCATATGGCTGATATACTCTTCTATTTTCTGAGCCTCCTGCAGATCATCATCACAGATTCCTATTCTGAGCATAGTGTCACCTCACAAAGCAATTATAACATTTCTGAGCATGGCAGCAGTATTTATTTACATCAAAAAACAGCCCGATTACAACAAAGGAGAAAGATCCTCGCCGAAATCCAATTAAAATCAGGAATATAGAATAATTTCTGTAGAAAATAAGCCTAAAGGAGGAATGAATCTATATGAAAAAGAAAGCAGCTTTGTTCATGATTTTGACCACACTTACCTGTTTAGAGGGCTGCGGTATTTACTGGAAGGGACGGATTCCGGAATATGAAAAATTTCAGTATACCTGTGCAGATTCTTCGGCGATCCATTCAATCAACGTTGTAGAAAGTGATGTTCCTGTAAGGATCCGTACATCAGAAAATGACAAAATATATTTTTATTATTATCTGCCGGATGATGACAGCAGCCGTTACGAAATAGGGGAAGAAAAGGGTACTTTGACCGTCGAAAATATAGTTAAGCCCAACATGGGGATTTTTATTGCAGGGGACGAAACTGAGTCTGACTCCTATAAGAATGTAAAATTTGAGCTTTTTCTGCCGGAAGATTTTGAAGGCTGTCTGGAATTAAGTACTAGTGACAGCGATATCTGGACAGGAGCCGTTGCGCTGGGAGAAATGAAAGCCGAATCTCATGAGGGAGATATTATTTTTGAGAATACCATAATTAAAGAAAGACTAAATGTCAGCACCCGCTATGGAGACATCCGGGGAACACTGGCAGGAAATCCTACAGACAGCAGTTTAGAAATGGAATTGTCTGCAAAAGACGGAGAAATCCAGCTGTCCTATATAGAATAGATGAATCTTTTTTTCTGCCAGTTCTTCATCGCAAGTTTCCTCCAAACCTTTTATAATTGTTTCATAAACAGGATTAAAGAAGAGCTAAAAAACAGTAAAGTTTAATAGATACTCCCGGCAGGGGCAGGTATGAAGCAATCCAGTCGTACCTGCCCCTGAAACGTTTCTGAAAGAAAAATATGGCGGATACATTCCTCTCCCCTTCCCCATATGCTATAATGACATTATCCCGCCGCTTTTGCGGCAGAATTGGAGACTGTACATATGACACGTGTTTTAATTGTAGAAGATGACGCTACCATCAACAGCCTGATCTATGAATATCTTACCGAAAAAGACTTCGACTGCCGCCAGGCCTTTTCCGGAACAGAAGGAAGGCTGCTTTTCGACATGGAAAAATTTGACCTGATTCTTTTGGACCTTATGATACCGGGGCTCAGCGGGGAAGAACTTATTGCTTATATCCGTTCTTCTTCTCAGGTCCCAGTTATCGTGCTATCTGCAAAGACGGCTCTGGAAGACAAGGTGAATCTCCTATCCACAGGAGCAGACGATTATCTGACTAAGCCCTTTGAACTGGAAGAACTCCTGGCCAGGATACAGGTACAGCTGAGGCATAAGGCTGCATCCCCCTCTCCTGCTTCTTCTCTTCGGTATAAAGACTGGGAGCTGGATGAACAGGCCAGAAGTTTCCTGGTCAAGGGAGAAAGAATCGATCTTACCTCCCATGAGCTGGGAATTATAACCCTTCTGATGAAATATCCCAAAAAAGTTTTTACAAAACAGGAAATCTTTGAATCTGTGTGGAACCAGGATTATTTTGTTGAGGATAAAACCATTAACGTCCATATCAGCAATATCCGATCCAAACTGAAAGATACAGCTACAGACGCCTATATTCAAACAGTATGGGGAATTGGGTTCAAATTAAAAGACTGATTTTAGAATATCCTTTATCTGTTCCCTAATCTTAAACTTTTCTTAAACTTTTCTTTGCGCTTTTTGAAATTCTCTGTGAGATACTGGACTCAGAAAAGAACAAGAGGCTTTTCAAAAAAGCTGACCAGGAGGATAAATGATGAAAGATGTAATCGTCACACAAAATCTCACAAAAATGTATGGAGATAAGGCCGCTGTCTCTTCTATGGATATGCATGTGAAGCAGGGAGATATTTACGGCTTTATCGGAAGGAACGGTTCCGGCAAGTCCACCACATTAAAAATGCTCTGTGGACTGGCTTTTCCTACCCAGGGAAGTATCCGGGTATTCGGCCAGTCCCTGAGCCGGGAAAGCGTAAGGAAACGTATCGGCGTCCTCATTGAATCTCCGGGGCTGGAAGGAGGCCGGAGCGCCTATGAAAACATGTACTTAAAAGCCAGCCTTATGGGAATCGTGGATCCTGACAAAGAGATCCGGGAGCTTCTTACTCTTACAGGACTGAATCCGGACAACAAAAAGCTGGTGAAACGTTATTCTATGGGAATGAAGCAGCGGCTGGGAATCGCCATGGCACTTCTGGGAGGCCCGGATCTGCTGATCCTGGATGAACCTATTAACGGTCTTGATCCGGAAGGAATGAACCAGCTCCGCTCTCTGCTGGTAGATCTGAACCAGAAGAAAGGAGTGACCATTCTGGTCAGCTCCCATATTTTAGGAGAGCTTTCCAAAATGGCCACCCGCTACGGGATTATTAAAGACGGCTGTCTGGTGAAAGAAATTTCCAAAGAAGAACTGTCTGCGGAGTGTAAGGATTATCTCTATCTGAAAACTTCGGACAGTAAAATGGCCGCTGTACTTCTGGAAGAAAAACTGAGAATCCGGAATTATGAAGTACGTCCGGAAGGGGAGATCCGCATCTATCAGAAAGCGGACTCCGGCCAGATCACCACAGTTATGACCTCCGCAGGCATTTCGGTATTTGCCATCTATGGCCATCAGCAGGATCTGGAAGGATATTTTCTGGATCTGATGGGAAAAGAAAGTAAAACCGGTTCTTCAAAGAAAGGGGGCAGACGCCATGCTTAATCTTACACGTATGGAATTCCGCAGACTATTCAGAGATAAAAGTGTTTATATTACTCTAGCTTCATTTTTAGGATTTATTCTGATCGCTCTGATCACAATGAAACTGGTAACCGATCAGAATCTTCTGTCTTTTGCAACGGAAAACGGATTTGAATTCACTGCGGAAGATCAGGCTGACGCAGCTTCTTTTCTCAGTTCCACCATAGTAGATTTTGTCAGCAATCTTCTTTTTTCCGGAGGCCTTATGGTCTGCTTCAGCGCAATCTTCTGCTCCCTCAGTACCTGTGACGACTTTGCTTCCGGCTTTGGAAAAAATATCTTTTCCTACTATCCGGACAGGGGATACTATATCGTGAGCAAAATTGTTACCCACTGCGCCATTAACGCTATGTTTATACTGGCTCTTACGGCTGCCAGCATAATCCTGTTTATGATCTTCGGATTTCCCAATCCTCTGGGAGACCCTTTGAAAATGGCTCTTATGCTGTTGACCGGCTGGGTGGCGCTGATCCCTCTGACCGCTCAGAACATGCTTTTCTGCATGCTTATCCGGAATGCAGCGGTGGCCAGTATCCTCTCCATCATCTGCGGTCTTGGAGCCGTGGCAGGAGTTTTAGAGACCATTGCCGGCCTCTTTGGAATCCATGTGGCACAGTTTTTTCCGCCCTACCTGGTGATGATGTCTCCCTATATCAGCGGCAGCGCCAGCACAGGATCTCTGTTGTCCTTTGCAGTGGGCCAGAACGGTCTGGGTACAAACCTGCTTTTGTCTGTGTTTGCCAGTCTTTTATGGACCCTGATCTACATCTGGCTCTCCAAAAAGGTACTGAGCAAAAAAGATATCTGTTAAGAGGAATATGCCTATGTT
>DXFG01000226.1 GCA_019114545.1 Candidatus Blautia pullistercoris
TTTTCCGTTTATCTGCTTTGCAAAACTCCAGGAACCGCCGAAATAGTCCTCTGTCCCTGTACCGCAGATAGTGGGATACTCTTCATCTCCGTCAATATAAAATTTGATCTCACCTTCTCCCCACCAGTATCTCTCCAAAGTCGTAAGGGCCATGTAGGTTCCTACATAATGGCCTTTCCCCTTTACCTGATCCAGTATCACATAGTCCTTTTGCAGCTGGGTGATCTTCTCTCTTCTCCACTGTGCGTGAAAATATGCGATGTCTGACGGGAAAGGGTCCTGATAAAGCCCATAGTCAATCTGATAGAAAAACGCCGGTATTTCATTGGCATGCTGATTTTCCAGAGTGATCCTGGCCTTTTTATTAAAAGGCATCTGGAAATAACAATTCAGCCCACGGCTGGGCACAGCAGCTACCGGCAGGGAATTTACGATACATTCCTCACCGAAACCGCAGCAGAAAAAGTCTCCCAGAGGGGTTTCTACCGACGGGCTTTCCTCATCATCCCAATACATCCGCAGCACCAGGTCTCGGAGTACAAAACGGTCTGCCTCTGTGGTCTTATCCGTTACTGTGATCCAGATATGATGGATCATTCCCGGTCCCTGGATCTCTGCCAGAGTTACCGTGTCCCCGCTCTTGATATTTCTAAGGCAGGGACTTCCCTTTCTGGACGGCCCCAGTTCACTGGCGGTCATCCCTCCTTTTCCTTTTTCACCCGTTGGGTTCTCTGCGTTTATAGACCTGCTTTTCTCATGCCTTGCAAAGGGCAGAGAAGACAGGCTTCCTCCAAATATCTGATTCATTCTGTTTTCCTCCCATATATGATCATGCTTTCACTCCTCCTGCCATTATACCATCCATAATCTGTTTCTCAAAGACTGCCACAAAGATAATGATCGGAAGCAGGATGATCCATCCCATAGCACTTACCAGATCCCAGGGAACTCCATACATATTATCCCGCAGCGGAAGCTGAACGATGGACACCGAAAGCACCTGGATATTATTAGAATAGTACAAAGGCGTAAAGAAGTTATTCAGACAGGTTATGAAATTAATGATGCAGACAGTAGCGATGGCAGGGCGCATAAGAGGCAGCACGATCAAAAAAAGCCTCTGTATAAAATTAGCGCCATCGATAGCCGCAGCTTCTTCAAGAGATACCGGGATCTCTGAAGCAAAGTTTTTCAGGATCAGCACAGTAAACGGAATCACCGCACTGATATATAAAATAATCAGACCTATATAGGTGTCATATAGTCCTACCGTTCTCATAAATTCGTATAAAGGTCTGGCGGTCACAACCTCCGGTATAAGCATAGTGGCGATTACAAAAGCGAAAGCCAGTGAAATCCCTTTTGACGTAAACCTGGCAAAGCCATAAGCAGCCATGCAGCAGAAAATTGTTCCTACGATCAGTGTGATCCCTACGATCAATATTGTATTCCCTATCTTTTCTAACAGCCCTACATTCTCGATCAGAAATGAATAGCTTTCCAACGTAGGATGGTCCGGCAGATAATCAATGGGGGTTTTAAAAAGTTCTCCTGATGGAGTAATGGATGAAATAAAGATCCAGTATACGGGAAACAAGATTATAAATGCTACGACGGCAAATAAAACCCATCTTCCTACTGTTATCAATCCTCTGTATACCTTATATTTTGCGTTATCCTGCATTTTTAACCCTCCCGTCAATCTGATATCTTACTGATAAACCGCATATTAATAAAACTGAACAGAGCCATTACCATAAACAGCATAACTGCTAATGTAGCCGCATAGCCTACATTCAGATTTGTAAAGGCTTCCGTAGTAATGCGGTAGGCGATTAAAGCAGTATCCTCTCCCGGTCCTCCGGATGTCATGGCATAAACCAGATCGAAACTGGTCAGCCTCCAGAGCGTGAAGGGTATACATAATGTCAAAACATTTCTTGCGATCAACGGAAGTGTGATCCTGAAAAAGCACTGGATCCCGTTCGCTCCATCCACCCTGGCCGCTTCATAAATATCTTCGGATATAAACTGCAGACCCGACAATACCAAAATAGCGAAAAACGGCAGATCCTTCCATAAATCTACTGCAATAACCGCAGATCTTGCTGATTCTGTGTGGATCAGCCAGTTAAACTGAAAATCTGAAAAGAATCTCCGGACAAAATCATTGATCAGTCCATAGTCATTATTAAATGCCCACTTAGCCGCCATTCCGGCTACAACAGTAGGCATAGCCCAGGGGATCAGGACAATCGTCCTCAGGAAGCGGCGTCCTTTAAATTTCATATTGAGTATCAAGGCCAGCGCTACTCCCAGCAGTATATGGAAAAACATGGATGCTACAACAAACATAACTGTAAAAATCACAGATGTCTGAACCTTCGCATCTTTAAATACATTTATATAATTTGCCAGTCCTACAAATTCATCGACCCCGGCTAAAATCTTAATATCAAAAAAACTGTTCTTTATTGTAACCAGAATCGGGTATAGCGTGGTAAATCCTCTGATAAGTACAACCGGTAAAATCAAAACCCAGGGAATCCACTTCATTGCTTTTTTACTTACGGCCATATCCTTTCCTCCTTTTCTCCGCTTCTGTAAGTAAGGCTGCCACATTTCTGCGGCAGCCTGCTGTTTCCCTTACTCGCTGTACTTATCAACCAGTTCCTGGGCATTCGTGCAAAATTCGTCTACAGAAATATCTCCCTGCATACAGGATTGGAAAATCGTTCCCATATCTGTAATGAATTCCATAGTCTGAGGAAGCATAGGACGTCCTGAAACTGTACACTCCGTAGCATATCTGCTATACATTTCTTTTGCAGGATCTGAATCCGGAACGATCTTTTCTGCCACGTCCGTTCTGGCCGGATACCGGTCAAAACATTCATAAGATGCTTTCATTCCGCCTTCATCTGCCATATACTGAAGGAATTTAATAGCCGCCTCTTTATTCTTGGAAGCTGAGTTTAATACATAGTTCCAGGAATCTGTGAAGACATATCTGCTTCCATCCTCTGTAAAGGACGGAACCATAGCCATATGGATCTTATCTGCTCCCAGCATACCTGCAGATTCATAATCTGTTCCGAGTCCCCACATAAACCAGCATCCGTATTTTCCATCATTGGCTTTCGGATTCATCTGTTCATATTTATCTGCGATCTGATCGATAGGCGTCTGTCCATTCTGGACCATATCATAAAGGAACTGAATCGCTTCTTTATTTTCTTCTTTCGTCCAGTCGAAATAATCTCCTCCGAACATATTGACAAATTGGGCGATCTCATTAAAAACATAGGTTTTCTCCCAGGATCCTCCATATCCGTACCGTCCGTCACCTGAGACAGCTTCCATATACTTCATGAAGTCTTCCTTTGTGTCAATTGAGGTAATTCCCACTTCATCCATGATCTCCTGGTTTACCCAAAAGGCCAGATATCCTGTGTATCCGGGTACTCCGATAATATTTCCGTCTTTGTCTGTGATCATATTTTCCACATAGCCCTTGGCGAAATTATCAACAATATCTTCTGTCATAACTGTATCGTTGAGTCCTTCCAGCCAGCCGGAATTTTTAAACGCAGAACTCATCTCATCATTGATCTCTATGATATCTACGGAAGCATCGCCGGTAGATAATATAGTGGTGATTTTCTGCTGGCGGGTGTCAGAATCCGTAGGCGCTGCGATCACATTAATATTCAGTCCCGTAGCTTCTTCTACGTTATCGAGCCACTGATCAAATTCCGGGTCTGTTGTATTAATGCTATATAAGGTCAGATCGTACGCCTCATCTGAAGTACCGCTCCCTTCTCCTGATCCGGCGTCGCCGCCGCTTTCGGAACTGCCGTTTCCGCAGCCCGCAAGCATACTTGCTGCCATGACTGTGGCAAGTAACATACTCACAACTTTCTTTCTCATGTTTTCCTCCTATCCGGGCGTTCTTCTCTATTCCCACCGCCCTTTGTTTTTGATGTACTCAGAATAACAAAAAGCTGTTTTTTTCAAAATACAATATTTTTCGATTCGTTTATATTATTTTTATCTTTATTGAATCCTACATTTCTCTCTTTTATAATAAAACTCATAGATTTATCTATATATTTAGGAGGTTTTTATGAAAAAAAACAGGATGCTCTCTGTCAAATGGCGTTCTCACTTTCAGGCCAAACTGCTATGCGCTTTTTTATTATGCACCCTTATCCCTTTATGTATTATTGGAGGGATCTCTTACTCTGTATCCTATCATATTGCAGAACAGAGGATCCTGAACGCATCTATATCC
>DXFG01000227.1 GCA_019114545.1 Candidatus Blautia pullistercoris
TGGAAAAATGCCTTGGAATGTGATCTGCCTGAAAAGAGAAGGATGAAACGGAAAAGACAGATGAGGAGAACTACCATGACGGGAAGATTTCGAAACTGGCTGGATGATCGCCTTAACAATCTAAAGATCAAAAAAAAATTGTTTTTGCTGTATTTTTACTGTATGATACTTCCATTGGTATTGACGGATGCAGTGATCATCGGATTGATCGTCAAAAGAGAATATGATACGAAACAGGAAACAAGCAGAGGCATCGTCAGCGCTGTGAAATATAGTTTAAACAGCGCTGCGGAGGAGACGGTCATGCTTTCCAAGAATATTTACTTTAACAAGTATATCAATGAGTTTCTGAATACAGAATTTCAATCGACGCTGGATTATTATAATCAGTATCAGGAACTGCTGAAAGACTCTCTTTTTGACAGCTCGCTGGGAACCAGCAATTCCATTATCCGGATGTATGCAGATAACGGCACCATCGTCAACGGCGGACGCTTCTGGCGTATGGAATCTGTGGAAGAGGAAAAATGGTATCGGGATTTTATGGATTCCGGACAGAACATGCAGATGTATTTTTACTATGAGGATGCAGGGCCGACCAACCCAAGTCCGGTGAAAAAGCTGTCTTTTGTACGGAAACTGGACCGATATAAGCGGGATAAGTACAATAAACTCCTGAGAATAGATCTGGATTATAATGCCATCAACCAGGGAATGACAATGGCGAATTATGGAGGTGATGTGTACGTCTGCTCCGAAACGGGACAGATTCTGCTATCCAATACCGGATTGGGCAACAGCAGTCAGAATTATTCTTATATCAGCAGTGTGGGGTATAGAAGCGGGGAATATACGGAAAGAATGGCGTTTTACGGACAGGAGCTGACCATCTATGTGATGCCTTACAGCAGCGGTGTGGGAGAGGTTATGATTAAAAGCTTTCCGATTCTGGTACTGATGCTTCTGATAAATGTATTGTTTCCATGGATTTTTATGAATGCGCTTCGGAGAAATTTTGTGGAACGCATCGGCTTTCTGAGCCGGATTTTCAACTACAGCGTGGAAGGACGTCTGGAAGAAATTAAAAGTATCCATGGAACGGATGAAATTGCCTCTCTTATGCGTAATTACAATATTATGGCCCAAAAGACCAATTCCCTGATCGAAACAGTTTATAAGAGCAGGCTGAAACAGCAGGAGATGAATATTGCAAGACAGAAAGCGGAACTGCTGGCCCTCCATGGACAGATAAATCCTCATTTCCTTTTTAACATACTGGAGAATATCCGGATGCGCAGCGTATTGAAACAAGAGTATGAGACGGCAGATATGATCGAGCAGCTTGCAGTGATGGAACGGCAGTATGTAGAATGGGGAACCGATATGGTGACGATAGGAGAAGAAAAGAAATTTGTAGAAGCTTATCTGAGATTGCAGAAATATCGTTTTGGAGACCGCCTTTCCTATTCCATAGAAATCCAGGAGGAATGTGCAGGCTATAAAATTCCGAAACTTTCTCTTGTGACTTTCGCAGAAAATTCCTGTGTACACGGGATTGAAGATAAGGCGGCGAAATGCTGGATTTTTGTGAAAGCATATCGGCAGGAAGAAAAGCTTTACTTGGAAGTGGAAGATACAGGAAGCGGTATGCCGGAGTCCTATCTCTATTATCTGCGTGAGAGAATGGAAAACGCAAATATTGAGATGCTTCGGGAAAAAGGAAGAGTAGGTGTGATCAACGCATGCCTGAGGCTGAAGATGCAGACAGATGGGAATATTCATTTTTCACTGGAAAGCGAGAAAATGGTGGGAACCATTGTGACAATATCAGCGCCTGTGAAATATTTTAGGGAGGGGGATAAAGATGCTGAAGGTACTGTTAGTAGATGATGAGCCTTTTATCGCACAGGGGCTTTCTGTGCTGATAGACTGGGAAAAGTGGGGATATGAAATTGCAGGAATGGTTTATAATGGAAAAGAAGCTCTGGATTTTCTGAAAACCAATGAAGTAGATCTGATCCTGGCAGATGTTAAGATGCCGGTGATGGATGGTATCACGCTTTTGAAAAAAATCAGAGAAGAGAGTGTGTCGGAGGCATTTTTTGTGATCGTCAGCGGCTATGGAGAGTTTTCCTATGCTCAGCAGGCAATTAAATATAAATGTACAGATTATATTTTAAAGCCGGTGCAGAAAGAACAGCTTTCGGAACTTCTGGAGAGGGTGAACCAGCTGTATAACAAAAGAGAGAATGAGAGATCTCAGGAAGAAAAAATGAAACAGGCATATTTTGCACGGTATATGCAGTCCATTTTATTGGGAAGGGGAGACAGGGAAGCCGTAGAGTACATATCCCAGAAAGTAGAAGCGCCTGAAGGGCTTCGCTATGTCTGCCTGGCATTGGAAAGCGGAGAAAAGATTATGGAACCGCAGACCATCAGGTGTGCGCAGAAAGGTGTTTATGCCAGATGCAGACAATACCTGGGAGATGCAGACGGCTATTTTGTTTTTATGGATCTGGCAGGAAGAGAAGAGTGGTTTGATATTGGGATACTCTATGATGTACATTTAGCCGAAAAAGCAAATATGACAGAAGAGAGATTCCTGAGAACACTTCTGGATAATGTGAGAGATGGTATTGAGATATCGGTCACAGCTTATGTAGGTGATAAGGTAGAAAAAGTAGAAGACATTTACCGTTCTTTTCATACAGCGATCATGGCTCTCAGCTTTCAGAATTTTGATGCATCTGAGCGTATCCGGTATTATTCAGAAAGAAAAACAGAGGAAAGCGGCAAGATCATAAGTGAAGAGATCATAGAAGAATTGCTGAAAGCAGTAGAAGAAAACCACCGGGATAAAATAAAGAGTATTGTAGAGCGGGTCTTCTATGAAATAAACGGTGCAGATATGGAACCGGGAATGATACGTATCAATATGAATTATCTCCTTGTACGGCTGACCCATTTGGGACTGGCCCAGGATGACAGTGTAGATCAAAACGAGATTATTTCTTATATTAGGGAGAATGCTTTTGATACCAGAATGGTTCGGGGAAGCCGGGAAAATTTTGAAACCTTTATGCTGGAATATGCAGATTATCTTTGTGAACTCCGAAAAAATACACCTGGAAGTGTGCTGGCGAAAGTTGAGAAAGAAATCCGGGAGAATTATCACGAGAATATTACCTTAAAGGAATTGAGTAAAAAATATTATGTAAATAGCGCCTATCTAGGCCAGATGTTTCGAAAGCAATACGGGATTCCATTTAAAGAATATCTGAACAATTACCGGATTGAAAAAGCGGCAGAATATCTTCTGCGGACGGATAACAAGATTTATGCAGTAGCAGAACAGGTGGGATACCGGGATCTGGATTATTTTATTAACCGTTTTATTTCTATAAAAGGCTGTACACCTACAAGTTATAGGAAAAAAAATCGGAATCATGCATAATCAACAAGAGATAAAAGACAGGATATGGTTTGGAAAAAGAACTAAACTTTGTCCTGCCTTTTTCTTATTTTTGTCAGGTTGTAACAAAAAGAAGAAAAAGATAGAATAATGCTATCAAAATTGAAGGAGGAAGCAAAATGAAGAAAAAGCAGATGCTGGCAGCTCTTATGGGAGTTGCAATGCTCTCCACGCTTTTAGCTGGCTGTGGCGGCGGGGACAAAGAGGGCAGTTCTGAGGAGGGAGGAGTAAAAGAATTTACAGCCTTTTTTGCAGTTCCCGGAACGGAGATAAATGATGACAATGAGATTCAACAGAAAATTGCAGAAATTACTGGTGCAAAGTGCAAGGAAACATGGCTGACCGGACAGACGGCA
Source organism: Candidatus Blautia pullistercoris (assembly GCA_019114545.1). GTDB lineage: Bacteria > Bacillota > Clostridia > Lachnospirales > Lachnospiraceae > Blautia > Blautia pullistercoris. Next base: position 3,829 of record DXFG01000227.1, read on the forward strand.
GAAGAGGCTGTGGGAACTATGATCGCCGGGGGAGAATATCCGGATTTTATTGACGGTGGAGACGGTATGGCACAGCTATATGATGCAGGCGCATTGGTAGCTTTAGATGATTATATTGACGATTATCCGAATATCAAGGAATACTTGACTGATCAGGAATGGGATAAGCTTCGTCAGGAGGACGGACATATCTATTGGATCCAGCAGTTCCAGAACATTTACGGGGAAGAAAAGGCAACGATCCATAATGATGAGGCATTTTGGATTCAGACCAGAGTTTTGGAATGGGCCGGTTATCCGGAAGTAAAGACTATGGATCAGTATTTTGATCTGATCGAAGCCTATCAGGAAGCAAATCCGACCATGGAAGATGGTACTGAGAATATTCCATATACCATACTTTGTGAGGACTGGAGATATTTCTGTCTGGAGAATGCACCTCAGTTCCTGGACGGTTATCCAAATGACGGATCAGTTATCGTAGATCCTGAGGAATTAAAGGTGATCGATTATAATACGACACCTACGGCAGTGAAATACTTCCAGAAGCTGAATGAAGAATATCATAAAGGCATTGTAGATCCGGAATCCTTTACACAGACCTATGATGAGTATATCGCAAAACTTTCCACAGGACGTGTACTGGGCATGATCGACCAGTGGTGGAACTTTGCCTATAATGTAAATGATTCCTTAAAGCAGCAGGGACTGGACGAGCAGGGCTGCGATTATGTTCCTCTTCCAATCACTATTGAGGAAGGGATCCAGAATCGGTGGCACTGCTCCGGCAGTGTGTTGAATGAGGCCAGCGGTCTTGCAATCACAACAAGCTGTGAGGATGTGGAGGGTGCCCTTCAGTTTATTAACGACCTTCTGAGCCAGGAGGTTCATGATCTGCGTTACTGGGGTGTAGAAGGAGAAGATTACGAGGTAGATGAAAACGGACTTTTCTACCGGACAGAAGAACAGAGACTTGAGGCATCTGATACTGCTTATAAGGCATCGCACCTGTGTACATATTCCTATTTTCCACAGTATGCAGGAACCAGCAGGGACGGTATTAACGCTATGCAGCCACAGTATCAGCCTACAGAATTTTTCGATGGATTAAGCGATGATGTAAAAAAATGCTTTGAAGCCTATGGCGCAGAAACCTACGTGGATATGCTGGGGACCAGCGAGGCACCGGGCCCATGGTATCCGATGTATTCTTATTCCAATAATATGACTACCAGTACTCCTGGAGGTATGGCGCTGACAAAAATGGGAGAAATCAAGCATGAATATCTTCCAAAAGTTGTTATGGCAGAAGATTTTGATGCAGCCTGGGATGAATATATGGAGGCATATGAAAGCTGTGATCCCCAGGCATTCTTAGATGAGATGCAGGAGGAATTAGACAGAAGAATGGAAGAGGCTGCGAAGTATCAGTAAAGTGTAAAATTCTGAAAGAAATGGGCAGATGTCAGAGAAAGAAAAACAGGGCATCTGCCTGTTTTATAGAAAAGGAGTGAGATTATGGCTTCTATGGCGAAAAGGAGAAGAAAAGAAAATGTAGCGGAACCAACACCGAAGATTACGTGGAAGGAGATCAAAAGGCAGAAGGTTCTGATCTTCTGGTCATTGATCATCGTGATCTATGGGATTATTTTCTATTACCTCCCGCTGGGCGGCTGGGTGATGGCCTTTGAGGATTACAAACCTAAGGACGGGCTATTCCACTCCGCTTTTGTGGGACTTGCAAATTTTAAACAGCTGTTTTCTGATGCGACCTTTGTCCGGGTTATCAGAAATACTCTGGCAATGGGTGTGATCAACCTGGCGGCAACCTTTATCATGGCGATTGTGTTTGCTATTCTTTTAAATGAGGTACAGTCAAAAGGAGGTAAGAAAGTCGTTCAGACAATTTCCTACTTACCCCATTTCCTTTCCTGGATCATTGTAACAGGTATTCTGCATGATGCCCTGTCGGGATCTGGTATTATTAATGAACTTTTGGTAGGATTGCATCTGATTGATGAACCTATAAATTTCTTTGCTCATACAAAGTATTTCTGGCCTATCGTAGCGTTTGCCAATGTGTGGAAAGAGACTGGCTGGAATGCGATTATTTATCTGGCGGCTATCACATCTATTGACCCATCTCTCTATGAAGCGGCCAGTATGGACGGCGCCGGCCGCTGGGCTAAGATTAAACATGTAACTTTACCGGGTATTAAACCTACGATTATCATTCTGCTTCTTATGAATGTGGGAAATGTATTAAATGCAGGCTTCGAGATCCAGTATCTGCTTGGAAATGGTTTGGTACAGAGTGTATCCCAGACGATTGACATTTATGTGCTGAAATGGGGCATCAGTCAGGGAGATTATGCGATCGGTACTGCCGCAGGTATTTTCAAGAGCTTTGTAAGTATTGTTCTGATCGTCATTGCTAATCAGATTGCGAAGCGTAATGGCGAAGAGAGGCTGTTTTAGGAGGTGCCGAAAATGAAAGAAGTAAAACAGAAAAAATCGAAAGCCCAGAAATCTGTGCCAGATAAGATTTTTGTTGTATTAAATACGCTGTTTATGATCGCATTTGTGGTCATTACCTTATATCCAGTGCTGAATACATTGGCGATTTCCCTGAATGATGGTACAGATGCTCTCCGGGGAGGCATCTATCTGCTGCCGAGAAAATTTACACTGAAGAACTATACTACAGTTCTTCAGAAAAATAATCTGCTTACCGGCGCTTATATAACGGTACTGCGAACTATATTCGGAACGGTTACAGCATTGTTTGCTAATGCAATCCTGGCTTTTATTGTCAGCAGAAAGCGCTTCTTATTTAAACGATCCTTATCGCTATTCTGGGTTATTACCATGTATGTGAACGGTGGTATGATTCCGGTATTCTTGCTGTATAAGAACCTGGGACTTACCAATAGTTTCTGGGTTTATGTGATTCCAGGAATGGTAAGTGCCTTTAACATGCTGGTTATCCGTACTTATATGGCAGGGATCCCAGACAGTCTGGAGGAATCTGCCCAGCTGGACGGTGCGGGATATATGACGATTTTTCTGAAGATCATATCTCCGCTGTGCAAGCCAGTATATGCTACAGTAGCCCTGTTTGTGGCGGTAGGACAGTGGAACTCCTGGTTCGATGCCATGCTGTACAACCGTATGAGCCCTGAATTTACAACTCTTCAGTACGAGCTGATGAAGCTGCTGTCTTCTGTAACAAATCAGGGAAGCTCTGCAGAGGCAATGAAAAATGCCATTGGAAGTGTTACGCCTACATCAGTCCGTGCGGCGGCAACGATTCTGACTATGCTGCCAATTATCTGTCTGTATCCATTCCTTCAGAGATATTTTGTGACAGGCCTGACTATTGGCGGGGTAAAAGAATAAGCAGTAAGTCTATAATAAACTGCTGCGTTAAGCTGATATTGAGAACAGACAGATTCTTTGTCATGCTTAATGCGGCAGTTTTATATTACTCTGGATCAGGAGGAGTATCCGGAAAAACAGAAAGGAGATAAAGAAAAGTGGAAGGAGCATTTTATACAGGAAAATATCGGAATTTTTTTGAAGAACAGGGATACAACAGCGAGGAGATCACCAGCCGCCTTGAGAAAATCTTCCAAACAATATTTTATGGGCCAGATGACGAAAGGTTCTATCATGAATCAGGATCTGATATGGGATACCTGGAGGACACAGGAAATCATGATGTGCGTACAGAGGGAATGTCTTATGGCATGATGGTCTGTGTGCAGATGGATAAACAGGAAGAGTTTGACAGACTGTGGAAATGGGTATGCACTTATATGCGGATTCAGGAAGGACC
>DXFG01000228.1 GCA_019114545.1 Candidatus Blautia pullistercoris
CAGAGAATCTGGAAATATCGATCCAGTTTTGTCCTGCCGCATAAGTTAGAAATTCTTTCATACTGATCGAGCGGTCCTGCCATGCCTGGTATACAGGATCGGAAGTATCAATGGCTCCTTCAGACAGGATTCCTGTTTCCTGGATCAGGAAATCATCCACGATATAGTCCTGGTATTCCTGCATCTCTTCAGAAAGGTCCGAAAAAGCCGCAGGATTTTCACTGGTCAATTCCGATGTAATCTGGGAAAACACCTGGGACTGACGCTGCTGGAAAAGACTGTATACCGTTTTTTCCAATGCAGTGGCGTCTTCCTGAGAAAACTGTTCCATATCCAGCACGCCGTTTCCGATCAATGCATAATAAACATCGTAGATCGGTGTTTTGATATCTGCCGTATCCATTCCTTCTTCATAGTCAAAGGTTTTGGCATTGATGATGTTCTCCACCAGGATACCGGCGATCTTCTGTTCCAGAACATCATAGGCCACTTTCTGCAAGTCCTTATCAATAGACAGATATACATCATTTCCTGCTACCGGATCTACCCGGGAATCCTCGTTAATATCCAGGATCTTACCCAGACGGTCTACTACGACTTCTTCTGAACCATCCTTTCCCTGAAGCTGGGTCTCCATGATCTGTTCAATACCGGCTTTTCCCACAATGGCGTCTGTAGAATAATCATCTCTTTCTTCTTGCAGAGCTTCCAGCTCTTCTGCAGAAGCCTTTCCGGTATAGCCGATCAGGTTTGCAAAATATTCCGCATCATCATAAACCCGGATGGAATCTTCTGCAACATCTACTCCCTGAAGACTGTCTTTCCGTTCCATGACTTCTGCCACCGTTTCCTCGCTGACATTAGTAGCAATGGTTACTGGAATATATTTCTGATAACTGTTCGTAGACAGGATATAGCGGATCTTTATGATCTGAAGAGTCTCCTCCGCAGTAAAGGACTCCGGAAGGTCGTGCTCAGCAAGTTCCTGAGCAGTATAGGGATTGCTGTTATTTACAAGTCCGAAACGCTGCTCGCTGCACATATAGTCCATCATTTCCTGAGCAGTGGCGTTGATCTCATCATCCTCCAGACTATCGATCTCCGCTTCTCCGTATACGTCCGCCTTGAAACGGTTCAGAGTAAAACCGCTGGCTGTAAAGGTATATGCTCCATTGCTGTCAAGATCAATATAAAAGCTGATATCTGTACTTTCTTCATGTTTCTGGAGGATCTTGAGAAGCTCGTAAGCAACATGGTTCAGGGTAAGATTCTGTTCCCTGGTAGTATCGTATGTGCCGTTGTCCTCCAGCGTTATGGAATAGGAAAGCTGATTATAGGCCAGAAGCTGTCCGTTTCTGTCCCGGATATTTCCTCTTGTGCTCTTAATTGTCCTTTCTCTGGTAATGCTCAGATTAAAATTATCCGCATACTCCTGGCCATGTATAATCTGCAGAGAAAACAGTCTCTGGAGGAGTATAAAAAAAAGCACACTGAAAAAAAGGATCAGCACCGTCGTCCTTCTAAGCCCTATTCGTTTAATGATTTTTTTTATTTTCTTAACCAAAAGGAATCTCTCTCTTTCATTTCCAGTTCTGTAAGTTTTTTGTTCAGGATAAAAAGCAGTTTATACAGTACTACTGTGATCAGCACCGTATAGATTGCCTCTGGAATAATAATTCTCCGGATATAAAAAAGTATGTCTGTTCTGCCCCGGAGAAGGAACTGAAATCCATAGACAGCCAGACCGTAAAGGATATCTCCCACTGCCACTAAAAACATGGGCACCCGGATTTCCTCATCGTAAAAGATCTTGGTGCAGCACCCGGCTCCATAGCCAATGCACAGATAAATCAGTGCATAAAAGCCCAGAAGATTTCCATAAAAAATATCTTTCAGTATACCGCAGAGAAATCCGGCCCAGATACCGGTGATCTTTCCCTGCATAAAGCCGAAAGAAACGGTGGCAATCAGCAGCAGATTCGGTACAATGGAACCGATGGCCAGTCTCTGGAAAACGGTAGTCTGCAAAATAAAGCAGACCAGGATCATCAGGATATAGGCCAGTTTTCTTCTAATCCTCATTTATGAATCCCCTTTCTGCTGTTTCAGCTCCTTGATCACCAGGACCTCACGGATATGCTCAAAATCTACTGCCGGTGTAAGAGTTCCGGTCTTGGTCAGATTATTGGGATCTTCCTGGATCTCACTGACATAGCCGATCAGGATTCCGGGAAGGAATTTTTCGCTGACATCCGAAGTGATAATCTTCTCGCCTTCCTGTATACGGTCGTCATCATCTTTCAGATGAATGAACTGAAGTTTTCCTTCATTGATCAGGCGCAGATCTCCTGCTACGATACACCGGTCCGAAGTACTCATGGTCATAGCGCTGACATTGCTGGAATCATCGATGATCGACCGGACTGTGGCCCAGCTTTTTCCTGCTTCCGTAACGATTCCTACCAGTCCGCCTTCTGTGATTACATTGCAGTCCACCTGTACGCCGTCGTCGGTCCCCCGGTTTATTGTAAAAGTCGAAAACCAATTCTCATCGTCCATAGCGATGACCTGGGCAGCCACCTTATCGTATTCGCTGTACTGCTGATCCAGATTATAGAGTTCCTGCAGCCTATCCAGTTCATCCAGATCTTGTGTGAGCTGACTGTTCTGGGCGGTAAGTTCATCTACCTTGTCCTGGAGCTGCTGGTTTTCCTCCACCAGTTTCTGTTTGTTCTGGAGCCCTGCAGTAGCGCTGTCAAGGGCTGTACCGATACTGTTGATCCCTTTCTGGAAAGGAATCACCGCATAGCCCACAATATTCTTTACCGGTCCCGCAGGAAGATTCACCGCAGCAGCCAGAGCCATAAGGCTCAGGCAGACCAGGATCATAATAATCAGAACATGTTTGCTTTTTATCACCCAGTTAAATTTTTTCTTCATTCTTAAAACCTCAGCTTTTTCCTTGTTATCTTACCCATTTTTGCAGGGTGCGGTTTCCCATGATCTCTTTCAGTCCCTGTACGGTACAGTACTCATAAAAATCCGACAGCCGGATCTTTTTCCCGGTCTCCTGTCTTAAGAACCACTCCATACCCGGTATCCGGCTGGTCCCTCCGGCTACAAAGATCCCCTGATCCTCAATATTATTCCGGATCTGGGGAGGAATCCTTTCCAAAAAGAAAAGAATTTCTTCACAGATGTTCCTGATCGGTCCTATAATAGTTTCATATATCAGATCAGATGGAATCACCTGTTCCCTTGGAAGGCCGCTGAGACTGTCTACACCTGTGACTTTTCTGGCTTCCATAGGGTCTTCTTTCAGATAAGCCAGAGAAAATTTCAGACGGCGGGCCGTACGGTTTCCAATGTGCAGATTATAGCATTTCCGTACTTCATTGACAATTCCGTCATTGAGCTGTTTTCCTCCGGTTCCCAGAAGTTTGCTCACCACGACTTTGCCAAGTTCAATAACAGAGATTTCCGTACTCTGAGCGCCGATATTGACGATCATGGTGCCTTTTGTGTGAAGGATGGGTATACCCAGAGCCACCGCATCAGCGATGGTTTTATCTACCATATATATTTTGTTTTTTCTGTTGGAATTTCCAATGGTATAGTAGGCTCTCTTATCGATCTCGGACAGATCCGAAGGTATGGCAAGATAGAGACTGCATCCCAGCAGAGCCTGTGCGTCTGCCTTTTTCAGCAAAGCCTGTAAGACCATTTCTGTGTGATGGATATCTGCGATTTTTCCTCCAAGAACAGGAGAAATCACAGACACATTAGAAGGATTTTTTTCAAAAATCTCATATGCGTCATTTCCCACAGCCAGAACCTGATTCTGGTTGCGGACTGCAATCATGTTTTTTTCCGTTATTATAGTATCCTGGCTCTGTGAATAGATTTTCACCATACTGCTTCCCAGGTCTACTCCAAACGCTTTATGCAACGGCATCTTCATGCTCCCCTTTGTCTATCATTAAAAAATCCCCCTTTGGCGAAAACTCAGGAACCGGTGATCTCCGATGATAATATGATCGATCAGAGGAATCCCAAGGATATCCCCTGCCCGGCTCACTCTCTGGGTAAAATCCAGATCTGCCCGGCTGGGCGTCGGATCTCCGCTTGGATGATTATGTACCAGCAGAATCCCCACCGCATGGTAGGAAACTGCTGCCAGGAAAATCTCTCTGGGATTTACCAGAGAACTGTTCACCGTTCCTTTAAAAACCATTTCTTCCCCCAGAAGATGGTTTTTCGTATCCAGCATCATACAGATCAGCAGCTCCTGTTCTTCGTGACGGAGCCGCTCCATGTAATATTCTGCAATGGTTTCCGGCTGATTAAAAGAAAGTCCCTTTCTGGCCGTAGCTGTGGCGATCCTTTTGGAAAGCTCTCCAATGCATTTGATCTGGACAGCTTTTACCCTCCCCACACCTTTTACAGACTGGAGCTGGGCCAGACTTAACTGATACAGACCCAGCAGCCCTTCCCTGTCTTTGGAAAGATTTAAGATCTCATCTGCCATATCTACAGAAGGACACCCCTTTGTGCCCGTACGCAGAAGCACTGCTAACAACTCTCCGTCACTTAAAGCTTCCGCTCCTAAACGCAGACACTTTTCATAAGGTCTGTCCTCTTTTGCCATATCCATTATTTTCTTCATTTTTCTTGCTGCGATACTCTCTTCGGCATATAGTTTTCGCAGGTTCATTGTAGCACAGTTTGAAAATGATGTATATGCCTTAAAATAAATTTCTGATTTTTTTCACAATTGCTTCGCCCACTTTCAGACCATCCATAGCTGCAGAAGTAATACCCCCTGCATAGCCGGCACCTTCTCCGCAGGGATAGAGTCCGGCAATATTGCACTGGAAATTTTCATCTCTTGAAATCCTTACCGGTGAGGAAGTACGGCTTTCTACTCCTGTCAAGACCATATCTTCTCTGTTAAATCCGGGGATAATCCCTCCAAAGGCCTGGATTCCTTCAATGAGAGTTTCGCTGATCTGATCAGAGAAAAGCTGTCTCAGGTTAGAAAAACTCCACGCTCCCTTAGTACAGGGTGTTATCTTCCCCAGTTCCTTTGACTCCCGGTTTTTACAAAAATCTCCATAAAGCTGAAGAGGAATCTTTCCTTTTCCCAATTCATAGGCTTTTTCTTCCAGTTGCCGCTGGAATTCTACTCCTGCCAGAGGCCCTTCCCCCCGGAAATCCTCAGGCGTCACCGTGACGATCAGGGCACTGTTGGCGTTCTGGCTGTCTCTGTCATGGTAGCTCATACCGTTTACCGCCAATCTGCCCGGTTCAGAGGAAGCATTCACTACATAGCCCCCAGGGCACATACAGAAACTGTAGACTCCCCTTCCATTCTCTCCCCGATGAGTCAGCTTATAAGAAGCAGCCCCCAGATTCTCCGGCTCTTCCTTTCCGTACTGATACTGATTGATCATAGCCTGAGGGTGTTCTGCCCGAAGGCCTACTGCAAAAGACTTGGGTTCCATATAAACCTTTTTCTCTTCCAGCAGCGAGAAGGTATCCCTGGCACTATGGCCTACAGCCAGGACTACAAAAGGAGAAAGGATCTTTTCCTGCCCGTTGACCACTACTCCCCGGACTTTTCCCTCTTCAATAAGAATATCCGTAACTTTGCTGCGAAAACGTACCTCTCCCTGCTGCTCCTCAATATAACTGCGGATGTTCTTTACAATCTCCACCAGTTTATCCGTCCCCAGATGAGGCTTCTGAACATAGAGGATCTCCTCCGGCGCACCTGCCCGGACAAAAATATTCAACACTTCGGTATTTCTTCCCTGGCTGTCTTTTACCAGAGTATTCAGTTTCCCGTCGGAAAAAGTGCCGGCGCCTCCCTCTCCAAACTGAACGTTACTTTCCGTATCCAGCTCTCCTGTTTTCCAGAACTGGTCTACTTTTTTCATTCGCCGGTCTGCATCGTCTCCTCTTTCCAGAAGAATGGGCCGCAGTCCTGCACGGACCAAATAATAAGCACAGAAAAGCCCGGCAGGCCCGCTTCCGATGATCACCGGGCGGCAGGTCTCCAGATCATTCTCTGTGACTCCCTCCGGAAGGGTCAGATAGGAAAATTTTTTTCTGTTAGTTAACATAATATTTTTATTGTTAACCTTTTTTAAAACTCTGTTTTCTTTCTTTACGGAAACATCTATTGTGTATACAAAATACAGTTCTGGCTTTTTTCTGGCATCCAGGGACTGCTTCCGGATCTTCCAGGACTGAAGGTCCTGGGAAGAAATTTTCAGGGTCTTTACTATTTTTTTCTCCAGATCTTCCCTGGTATGAGAAACCGGCAGTTTTACCTGCTGCAAAGTCAGCACGAAAATTCCTCCTCTCCTTTTTGAACGCCGTCACTGGCTGCGCTTTTTCCGGCCAAAGCTCCTGTGGTCCAGGCCCATTGGAGATTATAGCCGCCACAGATGCCGTCAGCGTCCAGGATCTCGCCGGCCAGATACAGCCCCGGCGCTTTTCTGGATTCCATAGTTTTAGGATCAATTTCCTCCAAAGGCACTCCTCCGGAACATACCTGGGCCTGATCATAGGACTTGTTTCCCCTGATTTCTACAGGGAATTCCTTGATCTTATGCGCCAGTTGGGAAATATCCGGATTTCCCATCATCAGCACTTCTGCCAGTTTCTGAGGCAACAGGCCAATCAGAAGCTGCTTTACAGATTTATAAGGGCACTGATCCTGCCGGTTTTTCAGAAATGCTGTCAATCCTGCTTCATCAAAATCCGGAAGAAAATCCAGCAGAAGGGTCACTTTCACCCCTTCCCCGATCAGCCGCACTGCCCTGCCGCTGACCTGGAACACAGGGATTCCGGAGACTCCATAATCCGTCATCTGGATCTCTCCCTGAGCCTGATCAAAGATCTGTCCCTCTGCCAGAAGAGACACCCGGCCCTCTGTGCGGACGCCTGCCCATTTGGAGAACCAGTTTCCTTTGCCTTTCAGGGGGACCAGGGCAGGAAGAGGGGATATGATCCTATGTCCGAGGGCTTGTGCCAGTTCATAGCCGCTGCCATCTGCCCCCTGTATGGAAGAAGCCCGGGAACCGGCAGCCAGGATCACCTTATCCGCCGGGTAGCTCCAGGTTTCTGTAAGCACCCGGAATCCCTGTTCCTCTTGCCGGATCTCTTTTACATGTTCCCTGCACTTAATCTTTACTTTCCGGTATCTAGCTTCCATTTCCAGCAGTTCCTGGACACTGGAAGCCTGCATGCTGGCAGGATAAAGATACCCCTCCCTATTCTTCGTATAAACGCCGATCTGAGAGAAAAAGCAGATAGTATCCTGAAGAGAAAATCCCTGAAGGATCTCCCAGGCCAGAGTGCCCGACAGACTGTGATAGCAGGAAGGCTCCTGATGGATATTGGTCAGATTGCATCTCCCGTTTCCTGTTGCCAGAAGCTTTCTTCCTGTTTTTTCATTATGTTCCAGAAGGGTTACTTCCCCTCCTTCTCTGGCCGCCATAATAGCGGCCATCAGTCCGGAAGCGCCTCCTCCGATAATGCAGATTTTTCTTTTTTCCATATGGACTCCTATTCCTCCGGAAGGGTTACCAGTTTCTTATCCGCCAGCTTCTGAAGAGACATGAGAATGCCCAGCTTGGCGTGATACCAGGTCAGTCCTCCCTGGAAATATACGGTATATGGCGGCTTAATGGGACCGTCTGCAGACAATTCAATAGAAGAACCTGAAACAAAAGCTCCGGCAGCCATGATCACATCACTGTCATAGCCGGGCATTGCCCAGGGTTCCGGCTCCACATAGCTGTCCACGGGGGCTGCCGCCTGGATTCCTTTGCAGAACTCAATGACACCTTCCGGAGTTCCGAAGGTCACTGCCTGGATGATGTCATGACGGTCTTCTTTGCCGTCCGGTGTTACGGAAAATCCCAGCCGTTCATAAATGTTAGCTGCAAAAATAGCTCCCTTCAAAGCCCCGGCTGTTACAGAAGGAGCCAGGAAAAATCCCTGATAAAAAGCAGAATTCACTCCTAAAGTAGCGCCTACTTCCTTTCCAAGGCCGGGACAGGTGAGACGATAAGCAGCATTTTCTACATATTCTTCTTTTCCTGCAATATAGCCGCCGATAGGAGCCAGACCGCCTCCCGGATTCTTGATCAGGGATCCCACTACCAGATCTGCTCCTACGTCACTGGGTTCCAGTCTTTCCACAAATTCTCCATAACAGTTATCAACCATACAGATTACATCCTGTTTGATCCCTTTAATAAAGGAGATCAGTTCGCCGATCTGAGCCACAGAAAAGGTAGGGCGGGTCAGATATCCCTTGGATCTCTGGATCTCCACCAGCTTTGTTTTCTCATTAATGGCCGCCCGGATACCGTCATAGTCGAATGTTCCATCCTCTAAAAGCTCTACCTGGCGGTAAGTTATGCCATATTCTGCCAGAGAACCTTTGGATGGCCGGATACCGATGACTTCCTCCAGGGTATCATAAGGTTTCCCTACCGGAGAGAGCAGCTCGTCCCCAGGGCGGAGATTTCCCGCCAGCGCTACTGCCAGCGCATGAGTACCGCAGGCCAGGAGAGGCCGTACAAGGGCGGATTCTGTGTGAAAAGTATCTGCATATACTGCCTCCAAAGTATCCCTTCCCAAGTCATTGTATCCATATCCGGTAGAAGGATACAGGCAGGCCTCGCTGACTTTGTTTTTCTGCATGGCATGAAGTACCTTCATCTGGTTATACTCTGCGTTTTTATCAATTTCCTCAAAACGGCTTTTCAGCTCTTCTTCAATTTTGTTTCCATAGGCCAGTACCTGAGGACTGATCCCCAGTTCCCGGTACATCGCTTCCATATCACCCATTTACAGAATTCCTCTTTTCTTACAATTTTCCAGTATATATTCTAAAATTTTCTTATCGTCGTAATCAAAATCCGGCTTGTTTACCCAGATCACCTCTTGCTCTCTGCGAAACCAGGTAAGCTGCCGCTTGGCGAAATGCCGGGTGTCTCTTTTCAGAACATAGACCGCTTCTTCCAAAGTACATTCCCCATCCAGATAGGCCAGGATTTCCTTATATCCCAGTCCCTGCATAGAAACCATGTCTCTGGTATATCCCATCTGGGCCAGGCGGCGGACTTCCTCAACAAGCCCCTTCTCCAGCATCTGGTCCACCCTGCAGTCAATTTTCTCATAGAGCCTGTCCCGGCGGTCATTCAAAACAAAATATGCGGTATTATAGGGAGAAAGCTTTTCTCCCTCTCTTTCATTGTGGAGAGAAATCTTCTCTCCTGTCAGTTCATAGTATTCCAGTGCCCGGATCACACGTTTAATATTATGTGGATGGATCTTTTGGGCAGACTCCGGATCCTTCTCTACCAGAAGCTGATGGAGATATTCCCCTCCCTTTTCCCCGGCCAGTTTTTCCAGTTCTGTCCTCACAGAAGATTTCTCCGTATCCTGGGAAAAGTCAATGTCCTTGACCACTGCCTGGATATAAAATCCGGTCCCCCCCGTAAGAATGGGGATCTTTCCTCTGGAATAGATTTTTTCCATAGCTTCTTTGGCCATTTCCTGAAAACGGACCACATGGAATTCTTCGCTGGGTTCCAGAACATCGATGAGATAATGGGGAACCCCTTCCATTTCTTCCCTGGTGATCTTGGCAGATCCGATATCCATATGCTTATAAACCTGCATGGAATCTGCCGAGATGATCTCCCCATCCGCTGCTTTTGCCAGCGCAATGGATAAACTGGTTTTTCCTACTGCTGTAGGGCCTGTCAGTACGATCAAAGGCTTTTTCAAAAAAATCACCTACACAATTCTTTTAAATTTCTTTTCCAGTTCGTATCTGGTCATGGATATGATCGTAGGTCTTCCATGGGGACAGTGGTAAGGATTCTCCAGTCCCAGCAGCTCGTCAATAAGCTGATCTGCTTCTTCAAAGGAAAGGGTATTATTTCCCTTTACTGCCGCCTTGCAGGCAGCTGTGGCAATCCTTCCTGCGATGATATCCAAAGGCTGTCTGGTGTTTTCATTTTCCAAGCTGTCCAGGATCTCCACAAAAAGGTCCTGGACAGAGATCCCATATATGTTTGCAGGAACTCCGTGTATGCTGTATTCCCTGCCTCCAAACTCGGAAATCTCAAATCCGAATCTCTGAAACACCTCCATATGGGTCTTTAAAAGCATATCCTCCTGAAGGTTCAGGGAGATTACCTGGGGAGGCGACACCATCTGAGTGGTCACTTCCCTTGTTTCAAATTCTTTCATAAACCGCTCATAAAGTACCTTTTCATGGGCGGCATGCTGATCAATGATATAAAACTTATTATCATATTCCACCAGCCAGTAAGTCTCAAAAAGCTGCCCGATGATCCGGTGGCGGGCTCTGGCCTTTTTCGACAGCAGCCGGTCGTCAAAAAGTTCCATCTGCTGAGGGGCCGGCCCTTTCTCTTCTTTTGCTGGAGAAATCGGGATGTTCTCTTTGGCAGATATCTCTTGTTCCTCGTTTATTCCCGACTCCTCATGGGTTTTCAAAGGGGCGGCTTCAGGAGCGGCCGGATATACAGCAGCCAGATGGAGCCCTACAGGAACAGCGGCCTCTTCTTTCTTTACCGGCTCCTCCCTCCCATATGGGGCTCTTTCCTCCCGTATCTGCTCCGGAACCGGATATGGAGCAGCAGGATTTTCCGGTCTCTGTCTTTTTTGAAACTCTTCTGTCCTTTTACGAAAACCCTTCTCAAAAGGTTCCGGAGCAGAAATCCTCTCCCGGTTTTTCTTCTCCTCTTTTTGTTCCTCCCTTTTTTCTTTCCGGCTTTCCAGATCTACCTGCGGGATCATCTCCCTGCCGGCCAGGGCCTGAGTGATCATATCATAGGTGGCGTTATACACAGCCCCCTGATTCTGGAACCGGACCTCCATTTTGGTGGGATGGACATTTACATCGATCTCATCGCCGGAAATGTTATACTGCAAACACACAAATGGATACTTGTGCTGCATCATATATGGCTTATAGGCTTCCTCAATGGCCTTCATCAGGATCTTGCTTTTTACATACCGGCCGTTGATATAATAATTTTCAAAATTCCGGTTTCCCCTGGAGATCACCGGTTTTCCGATAAATCCCTCAATAAGGATTCCCGGCTGTTCAAACCGGACCTCCAGCAGTTCTCTGGTAATATCCCTGCCGTAGATCCCATAGATTACATCTTTCAGATTGGAATTTCCGGAACTGTGGAGACGCATCTGCCCGTTTACCATATATTTAAAAGAAATATCCTGATGGGACAAAGCCAGCTGTTCCATGTAGGCGCTCACATATCCAGCTTCCGTCATAGCCGTTTTTAAAAATTTCGCCCTGGCAGGGGTGTTGAAGAACAGATTCCGCACCAGCATAGTAGTGCCATTTGGGGCTCCGATCTCCTCCAGGGACTTTTCCCTGCCTCCTTCTATCACATACCGGACGCCAATCATATCTTCCGGCGTCTTGGTGATTACTTCCATCTGGGAAACGGCAGAAATACTGGACAAAGCCTCTCCCCGAAATCCCAGAGAAGAAATCTGCAGCAGATCTTCCACCTTCTGGATCTTGCTGGTGGCATGGCGGAGAAATGCCAGCCGGACCTGCTCCCTGGGAATGCCGTTTCCGTTGTCTGTCACCCGGATAAAGGAAATACCTCCCTCTTTGATCTCCACGGTTATTGCCGTAGCCCCGGCGTCAATGGCGTTTTCCACCAGTTCTTTTACCACAGAAGCCGGCCGTTCTACTACCTCGCCTGCTGCTATTTTGTCTATTGTGTTCTGATCTAATACTGCAATCTCTCTCACTATTTATCACCATCTGTTTTTCAACTTGTTCTGAAGCCGGTATAGAACATTCAGAGCATCTACCGGCCGCAGCTCGTCTATCTTGATCGATTTCAGTTCCTCTAATACATCATCGTCTTTTACCGTGTCAAAAAGGGAAATCTGTTCCATATCCACTTCATCATAATGGACCGGAGGTTTCGGCTTTGTCTTCTTTCCTTCAGAAGCAATATCCTTCACCGTAGAAGTAATGTCTGCGCTGACCAGTTCCTCTACCAGTTCCTTGGCCCGGTTAATAACAGAATCCGGAACTCCCGCCAGCTTCGCCACCTGGATACCGTAGCTCTTATCTGCGCCTCCTTTGACGATCTTGCGCAGGAACACGATGTCGTCTCCCCGTTCTTTCACAGCAATACAATAATTGTTCACTCCCGGAAGCTTTCCTTCTAATTCCGTCAGCTCGTGGTAATGAGTAGCAAAAAGGGTTTTTGCTCCTAAAAGCTTCGGGTTGCTGATATGCTCAATCACCGCCCATGCAATGGACAGACCATCAAAGGTACTGGTGCCTCTGCCGATCTCATCCAGGATCAGCAGACTTTTGGAAGTGGCATTCCGAAGGATATTGGCTACCTCCGTCATCTCCACCATAAAGGTACTCTGGCCGCTGGCCAGATCATCGGAGGCTCCCACTCTGGTAAAAATCCGGTCTACGATACCGATATTTGCCTTGCTGGCCGGTACAAAAGAACCAATCTGGGCCATAAGGACGATCAGTGCCGTCTGCCGCATATAAGTAGATTTTCCCGCCATATTCGGACCAGTGATCACAGAGATACGGTTTTTCCCATTGTCCAGATAAGTGTCATTAGGAATAAACATGTCATTGGTGATCATCTTTTCCACCACCGGATGGCGTCCATCCTTGATATCAATGACTCCTCTGGTATTGATCTTGGGCCGTACATACTGATTCCTGGAGGCTACCAGAGCCATAGACAGATAGGCGTCCAGTTTTGCAATGGCCCTGGCAGTTTTCTGGATACGTTCCACTTCTTGGGCGATCATGTTCCTTATCTCTGCAAACCGGTCATATTCCAGAGCGTAAAGCTTGTCTTCCGCCCCCAGGATCATATCCTCCAGTTCTTTTAACCGGGGAGTGATGTACCGCTCTGCATTGGTCAGTGTCTGTTTTCTGGTATAATAATCCGGAACCATGTCTTTGAAGGAATTGGTAACCTCCAGATAGTAACCGAACACCTTGTTATATTTAATCTTTAAATTCTTGATCCCGGTCTTTTCTTTTTCTTCCGCTTCCAATTCTGCCAGCCAGGTCTTTCCCTTTGTTTTGGCCTGACGGTAGTCATCAATCTGCCGGTCATAACCGTCTTTAATGATCCCCCCCTCTTTCATGGCCAGAGGAGGATCCTCCACAATAGCTTTATCCAGCACCTGATACAGATCCTGAAGTTCATCCATATCCTCATAGATCGTCTCCAGCTCTTTACTCTGGAACTGCCCCAGGAGTCTGCGGATAGGAGGGATCATTCCTATAGAAGTCTTAAAGGCGATAAGGTCTCTGGGGTTGGCAGACTGATAGCTGACCCGGCTGATCAGCCGCTCCAGGTCATATACCGGTCCCAGATACTCCCGGATTTCCTCCCGATCCATCTCCTGCCGGTTAATCTCCTCCACAGCATCCAGCCTTTGATTGATAGCTTCTTCCTCAATAAGGGGCTGTTCAATAAAGGAGCGGAGCATTCTGGCTCCCATAGCTGTTTTCGTCTTATCCAGCACCCAGAGAAGAGATCCTCTCTTTTCCTTTTCCCGCATAGTCTCTGTCAGCTCCAGATTCCTTCTGGTAGAGCTGTCGATAAGCATATATTTATCTGTCACATAGGGAGTGATCTTCCTCATATGGTCCAGAGAATTTTTCTGGGTCTCCAGGAGATAGGTAAGAAGGGCCCCTGCGGCTATGGTGGCGCAGTCGTAGTCCTTCAGTCCAAGGCCTTCCAGGGTTCCTACATGGAAGTGGTCTTTTAAAGTCCTCTGGCAGAGATCGTCGTCAAAATACCAGTTGTCAAGAGCAGAAACCGACAGGTGAAGACGGTTCCGCAGTTCTTCCAGATCCACGCCGCTCATACAGAAGGCTTCATTACAGATCAGCTCCGCAGGAGAAAATTTATAAAGTTCATCCAGAAGGTTCCGGAGTTTTTCTACTTCCGTAACCATAAAAGCACCGGTGGTCACATCTGCAAAAGCGATGCCGAACCGGTTGGAAATATAGGCCACGGACATGATATAGTTGTTTTTCGTCTCATCCAGTGCCTGGGTATAGAGGTTGGTTCCCGGCGTCACCACCCGAATCACTTCCCGCTTTACAATACCCTTGGCCAACCTGGGATCTTCCATCTGTTCACAGATGGCGACCTTATATCCTTTCTCCACCAGCCGGTTGATATAATTATCCGCTGCATGAAAGGGGACGCCGCACATGGGCGCCCTCTCGGTCAAACCACAATCCTTTCCCGTGAGAGTCAGCTCCAGTTCTCTGGATACCGTTTCCGCATCCTCGAAAAACATCTCATAAAAATCTCCCAAACGGTAAAATAATATACAGTCTTCATATTCTTCTTTTGTTTTTATATAATGCTGCATCATCGGAGTGACTGCAGACATATCTACATCTTTTATCGAAATTCCCATTCTGTCTTTTTATCCTACTTTCCTGCCCATATAATAAAATCCTTTACACTCCAAAAGTTCTACCTTGCAAAGCTGTCCGATCAGGGAAACATCTCCGGGAAAATGTACCAGCAGATTATTGGAAAGCCGCCCTGTGACCAGATGAGGATCCTGGCTGTTCTGCTCTTCCACCAGTACTTCCTGGACAGTACCTGTATCTCTGGAAGACATTTCTCTTCCAATCTCCTGCACTTTCTTCAGCAGCCGGTCAAACCGGTCTTTTACCACATCTTCCGGCACCTGGTCTTCCATCACTGCGGCAGGAGTTCCTGTCCGCTTGGAATAAATAAAGGTAAAGGCGCTGTCATACCGGACCTTCTCCACCACATCCATAGTTTCCAGAAAATCTTCCTCTGTCTCTCCCGGAAATCCCACAATGATATCCGTAGTCAGAGAAATATCCGGCATAGCCTCCCGGATCTTTCTCACCAGTTCCAGATACTTCTCTTTATCATACCGGCGGTTCATCAGCTTCAGAATCCGGCTGCTGCCTGACTGAAGAGGCAGGTGAATGTGACGGCAGATCTTCCTGCTGTTTTTCATAACTTCAATGAGCTCATCTGAAAGATCTTTTGGATGTGAGGTCATAAACCGGATCCGCTTCAGCCCCTCGATCTTCTCTACCTCCTGGAGAAGCTGAGCAAAGGTCATAGGTTCTTCCAGATTTTTTCCATAAGAATTTACATTCTGTCCCAGAAGCATGACTTCCACAACTCCATCTGCCACCAGACGTTCAATCTCCCGGATAATATCCTTTGGATTCCGGCTCCGTTCTCTTCCTCTTACATAAGGAACAATGCAATAGCTGCAGAAATTATTGCAGCCAAACATAATATTTACTCCGGATTTAAAAGGATACTTCCGCTCTGTGGGGAGATCCTCCACGATCTTGTCCGTATCCTTCCAGATATCAATGACCATCCGGTCAGAGAGCAGAGCAGAGACTACCAGCTCCGCAAACTTATAAATATTGTGGGTGCCAAAGATCAGATTTACAAAGGAATAACTTTTCTTCAGCTTTTCCACCACCTGAGGCTCCTGCATCATACAGCCGCAGAGAGCGATCATCATATGGGGGTTTTTCTTTTTCAGACTGTGGAGATAACCCAGCCTTCCGTATACACGAAGGTTGGCGTTTTCCCGGACCGTACAGGTATTGTAGATAACAAAATCCGCATTCTCGTCTTCTGTCTCCACATAGCCGATACGCTCCAACACCCCGGCCAGCTTTTCCGAATCCCTGGCGTTCATCTGGCAGCCGAAGGTTACTGTACAGGCTGTCAGGGGACGCCCTAATACCTGCTCTTTTTCCTGAACAAGCTGCCGTGCTTTCTTCATAAACCAATACTGTCTTTCCGGCTCCTTTACAGGAGGTTCCTGGGTCAGATCCATACGCTCTATGAGTTTATCTATTTCTGTATTAAATACCATCTCATGATTATCCATTCTATTTCAAAGTCCTTTCCGGGCATTATCTAATTAGTATATATTAACAATTTAACTTTTTCAACTAAATTTGTCAAATAGAAAAGACAGCCTCATCTTTAAAATTACAATATCGAGCAGATAATTCTATATTAAAGAAAAGTGGTGCTGGAGCAAAGCTCCAGCACCTGGTCTGTCTGCAATCTGGAGTGCCTTTCGGCACTGTTCCTTTTAAAAACAACAGTGAGAATCCCTTCTTTTGTCTCATTCTTAGAGAATAACCCTCTTCTCTGTAATCACCTTATCCGGGAAAATATCTGTGGGTTCCGCCGGCACTTCCTCCACGATCTGAAATTCAAAAGCAATAGCTGCCGTCTTGTGTTTTCTGTGTCCGGCCAGATACCGGTCATAAAATCCCTGTCCATATCCGGCCCGGTGGCGTTTTTCATCAAAGGCTACCCCAGGAACGATTAAAAAGGCATCTTCCTCAGCTGCCTCGGGACAGTTCTCCGGTTCCGGAATCTGGAAATATCCCGGCTTCAGCTGAGAGAAATCTTCCAGATAATAATATTTCATTTCGTGAGGACCTGTTACCTTTGGAACTGCTACCCGTTTTCCATTCTCCCAGGCTTTTCGGATGATCTCCCTGGTGGATGCCTCTTTATTATAATCTACATAGGCATATACACAGGTGGCTTCTTTGAATTCGGGAAGGCTGACTACCTTCTCAAAGATAGACATGCTGAGTCTGTCTGCCTCTTCCTGTGTCACTTCTTTACGTTTTGCAAAGACATATTTTCTAATTTCCTTTTTTGAGGCCATATTTTTCTCCTAAGTTTGTTATACTTCCATCTTTTTCCTGAATATCAATATTGTCAAGCTGTGCCCGGAGGTTCATGCGGATCACCGCAATATATTCTGTTCTCAGCTTTTTCTGTTCTTCTTTTTCTTCAGGGGTAAGTCCCTCTGTTTTAGCCTTTCTGGCCAGTTCATTGATTCTGTCAATGGTTTTCTGATCCATGTATCTGCGTACTCCTTTATCTATAAATTTTCAAACATTTTGTGAAGGGCATCTCTCTCTTTTCTGTCTGCCAGAAACAGAGTTCCATAATTTCTTCCCTCCATGATCTTATGTATCACATGAAAATCTGCTCCATTTGCAATAACCATATCCGCTCCCGCACCGGTAGCGATCCTGGCTGCGGAAAGCTTGGTAGCCATGCCTCCGGTACCCACACTGCTGCCGGAGCTTTCTTTTCCCATTTTCATAAAATGGTCGTCAATCTTCTCCACCACATCAACAAACTCTGCTTCCGGATTCAGATGGGGATCATCAGTAAAGAGACCGTCAATATCTGACAGAAGGATCAGCATATCCGCATCGGTCAGTGCTGCCACCAGGGCAGAAAGGGTATCGTTGTCTCCGAAAGTATTTACAAACTCAATCTCATCTGTAGACACGGTGTCATTTTCATTGACAATGGGAATAGCCCCCATATGCAGAAGGCTCTGGAGGGTATTTCTGGCGTTATCTCTTGTTTTGGGATTGATCATGGTATACTTTGTCAGCAGTACCTGAGCTGCCGTCTGATTATACTCTGCAAATAGCTTCTGATAGATCATCATCAGCCTGGCCTGACCAATGGCTGCGCAGGCCTGTTTCTGGGCTAATGCGGAAGGGCGCTCATGGATTCCCATAACTGCTCTTCCCACCGCAATGGCTCCGGAAGATACCACAATGACGTCCTTCCCCTGATTGTGAAGGTCTGCCAGCTCTCTGACCAAAATCTCCATTTTGATCAGATCCAGGCGGCCAGTCTCCTTATGTGTCAGAGAAGAAGAGCCTATTTTTATCACAACTCTTTTCTTATCTTTCAGTTTTTCACGAATATTCATCTGTCCGCACCTCATGAAATGTTGTTCTTCCTAACGGTTCCACCCTGTACAGGGCTGAACTGATACGGTAAATCATACACTATTTTTCCCGGTTCGTCTATACTTTCAGTATCTTGTTTTTTCGTCGATTGATCACGAAGGGATAAATTGTGAAAAAACTGCGAACTTTTCCTCGGCATTCTTGTATTTTGTTAAAGTGCATGCTACTATTTTTGTTATGAAATTATGTATATTTTTTTTCGAAATTATTACGATACGAGAACAGATATGGCTTATAGAAAAAATCACAAAACTTTTTCAGAAAATAGAAAGAAAAAAAAGAGAACAAAACGCAGCCGTCAGGTTTTCCGACAAAAACTTTTTCTGTGCACAGTCATGATGGGATCTGTAGTCTTTCTGTCTGCTGCTGCATTCCAGAAAATTTCAGACGGACAGGCAAATAAAGCAGAGAACATATCTAAAGAAGGGGCTGAAGCTAAAACAGCCGCAGAAACTGAAGTCAATGAAGAAACCGAAGAACCTTTTATCAACATTCTTGAAGCAGAAAGTTCTGAGATGACTATCACATGGGACGCCGCCTTTTCAGAAAGTTTTTTTGCAGGCATTGCTTCTGCGCTGAATGAGGAAACATCCGCATTGACAGAAGAGGGATATTCCGTAGCTTTTCTATTATATGATCTGAACACAGGTGGCGGAATCAGCTATTATGCAGATGAGATTTATTATAGTGCAAGCGCCATTAAAGCCCCCTATGTCA
>DXFG01000229.1 GCA_019114545.1 Candidatus Blautia pullistercoris
GCTCTGGAGGCCAAGGGTTCGAATCCCTTTATCCACCTTAGCCGTAAGGCGGTCTTGGGCTATCGCCAAGCGGTAAGGCACAGGACTTTGACTCCTGCACTCGCTGGTTCGAATCCAGCTAGCCCAGTTGACATTATGGAGCATTAGCTCAGTCGGTAGAGCACTTGACTTTTAATCAAGTTGTCCGGGGTTCGAATCCCCGATGCTTCACTGGAAGCCCAACCAGATCTGGTTTGGGCTTTTTCTTTTCTAATATGTAAGCGGATATGGCGGAATTGGCAGACGCGCCAGATTTAGGTTCTGGTGTCTACGACGTGCAGGTTCAAGTCCTGTTATCCGCAGTTAAAAAGTGCCTTATTTACAGGCACTTTTTTTCTTTTGCGTTGCAGAGGCTTTTCAGCTGTATGATTGACAGGTGTTTTCCTATTTCACAAGAACGATTGATCAGGAGTCTGAGTCGGAGATCTGCCGGCCTTCATGGTTCAGATGATAATGGTCTTTGTAGATGAGCTGGGAAATAGGGACGAATTCATATCCTTTGTCCTCCAGGACGGTGAGGACGGTATCCAGGGCATCGGTGATATATTTAGCGCCGTTGTGACACAGGATAATGCTTCCGTTTCCCAGTTTTTCATTTTCTGTGATCTTCTTAATGATATCCTGGGCCCCATAATCCTTCCAGTCCAGAGAATCCACATCCCACTGTATGGGATAGTAGTTATTTTCCTGGACACAGGATATGACCTGATCATTATAATCCCCATAAGGGGCCCGGAAAAGAAACATGTCATAGCCTGTCAGTTCTTTTACTCTGTTGTGAACGGTCATAAGCTCCTGGACCTGTTCCGATTCCTCCAGTTTGCTCATATAGGGATGGCTTTCACTGTGGTTTCCAAGATCATGCCCGGCCTCATAGATTTTCACCACCTCTTCCGGAAACTTTTCGACCCATTGGCCGGTCATAAAAAAAGTAGCTTTTACATTGTGGGCGGAAAGAATATCAAGGATCGCCTGTGTGTATTCATTTCCCCAGGCTGAGTCAAAGCTGATGGAAATCTGAGGCTTATCCGTTTCTACACAGTAGATAGGAAGTTTGCGGCTGGTGGAAGTGCCGGATACAGAAATCAGACGGGGGACATAAACGGTGCCGCACAAGACCAGGAGACCGGCGAAAACGAAAACAAGAATTGTATTAAGAATACGTTTTGAAAGCATAGTGTTGCCTTTCCGGGGTACTTAATAGAAGTCTATGCCCCAGGATACAAAAAAAGAACAGAACCGCCGATGAAGGGGCGGTTCTGTTCACTGGCCGGTGGGTTCTTCGCTGTAAAATTGAAGATATTCTTCCTCCAGCTCCTGGAACAACTGGGCAAATGTCCAGAAACAATTCTGGGCAGTGAGAACTGCTTTTAAAGCTACCTGAGGAATCGTACCGTCTTTCATGGCTTTTAGCAGCATATCCAGTTTTTCTTCTGTAAAGTTACACATGACAAGTACATCCTTTGTAATTTCAGGAGAGCTTTGAAAAGGCGGTACTTTTTTTGCAGGAAAACCTTTGACCTTAGCAAGATGCCCTACAGTCTGAAGAAAATGAGCTCCGGTAACCGGCACGAAAGTGATGCCCAGATGCAGGGCTGCTTTTTCCAGAGATTTCCTTTTCGCCTCCTGCCCGTTATCATAGTATAGAATCATCGGCTTTCGAACGATCATAAATTTCCCCCTCTGCTGTAATATTATTTTAATCATATACTGACCCGTGTGAAATTTCAACGGTTTTTAGAAGAATTCCGGATAAACTGTGAAAATATAGGAGAGACGTGGTAGAATAGAAAAAGAAAAGGCTTTGAGACCTGAACCAGGGGAAAGGAACCAAAAATTGGATAAAATTAGCGTACATCTATTAGGCAGGCCATATGTAGAAGCGAATGGAAAAAGGGTGAATTTTCCTTATAAAAAGGCGGAAGGATTTTTTTATTACCTTTGCGTGAAAAAGAATGCTGCCAGAGAGGAAATTATTTACGTCCTGTGGGGCGCAGATAATGAAAATGTAGGGCGGAAAAATCTCAGAGAAGCGGTTTATCAGATAAAAAAGCTGCTGGGAAAAGAAATCCTGGTGACAGAAGGCCATACGCAAATTGCCTTGAACCCGGAATGTGCTGTGCAGATCGATTGGGATAATGTGGGAGAGGCGGATCTTCTGGCCCATGAACAGGAAGGCTTTCTGGCCCATTTTCATATTAAAAACTGCTATGAGTTTGAAGAATGGATAGCTTCTATGCAGGAACAGTATGACCGGCGTATCATGAAAACGGTGAAAAAAAAGCTGAATGAGGCAGATACACATAAGGATATGGCCCAGATCCAGAAGTACGGAAATATGCTGATCCGCCAGGATCCGTACAATGAAGCCCTTTATCATGAAATCATGGAGCTCTACGCTGCCGGCGGAAACTATAACATGGCGATCAAACTTTACTATGATCTGGAAAAAATATTGTCGGAAGATCTGGGAGTAGAACCTTCCGGAGAGATCACCCGGCTCTTTCACAGGATCTTTAATGTGAAAGGCAATGTGACCCAGCCGGGAGGAAGCTGGAATGTGTCCTTTACAGGAAGAACGGAAGAAATCTATCGGATCAGCCAGTGTGTCAATGGGGCTGGTCCATCAGGAATTCCTCAGTGTGTAGCGATAGTCGGAGAAGAGGGGGTTGGAAAGACAGCCCTTTTGAATAAAGCTGCCCAGATGCTGAAGGGCTACAAGCGGTTTATTCTTTGGGCAAATTGTTATCGGGAGGAAAAAGAATTTTACCTCAGGCCCTGGTACGATATCTTCAGGGAAATGGAGCAGTGTGCAGAAAACGGAATGTTTGATCAGGAACTGATCCGGGAAGAAAAATGGCAGATACACCAGTTGATCCAGGGTGTTTCAGAGATGGAAAAGAGCAAAAGAGTGCAGCCGGCTCTCCAGAGTGTTGAGCGTATTGTCCTTGAAATGTGCAGGAAAATTACTAAGAGCTGCAGATTGGTGCTTTTTTTCGATGACATCCAATGGATGGACGCTATGAGTTTTCAGCTTCTGAACCGGCTTCTCCTTACCGTGGGAACAGATAAGATTCTGGCGGTCTGTGCCTATGATCAGAACTGTGACAGGGAGATTATGGAAGCCCTGGAGAGACTGATCCGCCAGGATCTTCTCTGCATCATCTCTCTGGAACCTTTTACAAAGCAGGAAACCTGGGAACTTCTTCATCGTTTTCTGCCCCAGCTGGATGGTGAGGAGAAAAAGAGGGAACAGATCTATGAGATGACAGACGGAAATGCATTTTTTTTGATGGAAATGATCAATTATATGAAAGAAAAGGGATTTACTCTTGAAATCGCCCCAAAGATCCACAATGTGATCAAGGCAAGGCTGGGAGGGCTTCCGGAGATTGAAAACCGGGTGCTGGACTGTATGTCTGTTTTTCCGGAGAAGACCGCCATTGAAGATCTGGAGCTCCTTCTTCCGGATATGGACAGACTGACCCTTATCCGTGTATTGGAAAAACTCCAGGAAAGGCATTTGATAAAGGAAAGCCTTATAGGGTGGAATATCTTTTATGAGTTTTTCCACCGGGTTTTCCGGGAGTATATCTATGAACGGCAGAGCCAGGGGCAGAGGCGTCTGTATCATCAGATGCTGGCAGAGTATTATGAAAATCAGGGGAAGATGAATTTTGCGAGGCTTCCCATGATCATCTACCATTATGAAAAATGCCACAACCGGGCAAAGGTATATGAATATAAAATCGCTTATCTCAGCGAATACTATACACTGGTCAATGAAAATTTTCCGATCCTTCACTGGGAAATGGAAGAAGATGAAGAGGAATCCTTCCTGATGACAGGAGCCCCTCAGATCATGGAGCTGGCAGAAGAAGTCATCCGTCTTTCCGATAGTTCCCCCAAGGTCAGGGAAATGAAAATGAAGATGTATTACGTCAAAGGAAGATACAATATTGCCCAGGGAGAGTACGGGGCCGGCTTGTCTTCCATTGAACAGAGTATCTTTTTGGCCCGGGAGCTGAAAAACAAAAAAACCCTGCTGAACAGTTATAAGCAAATATGTTTTTACGGCATCCAGGTGGAAAAACCGGATCTGGTCAAGGAATATCTGGACAGAGGATTTCCGCTTCTGAATGAAGAGGATAAAGAAGACCGGGGAGTTTTTACAAGACTGCTGGGATGGTACTATTTATACCAAAAAGAGTATAAAAAAGCAGAGGAGACTTTCCGCAGGGCCATTGAGATTTTTCAGATACCGGAGACGGAAGAACGGATTTTTCACATAAGTATTGCAGCCTGTTATGGATATCTGGGTGATTTATACCGGGAGCAGGGAAAACTGGATCAGGCAGCTGAAAATTATGAAAAGGCTCTGGAAACGGGAAGCGATCAGGTGATCACCAACGGGCTGGGACAGTTTTATTCGGGACTGGGACAGGTGCGGCTTCTTCAGGGAAACTATGAAGAAGGAGAAAAATATCTTCTGCAGGCAGTTGAGTGTCTGAAACGTTATGGCTATTACTGGGGAAGAGAAAAGGCAGAAGCCTATCTGGCTATGCTTTTGCTGAAAGAGGGGAGAAAGGAAGAGGGGAGAAGTTATTACGAGGAGAGCCGGAGGATTTCGGAAAAAATAAAAAATCCTTCCACAGAAAGGCTCCTGCAGGAAATAGAGAAAGATTTTCTGTAGAAGACAGACAAAAGACCGACGGAGATGGTGTGCCGGCGGTCTTTTATACTCTTTTGTGATGAAGTTCTAAAAAGATGATTTGGCAGAAAAGCGCATAGATAACAAATTAACAATGGACAAAGATGACAAAAACAACAAAAATATAAGGGGTTTATAGAAAAATATTATGCAAAATGACACTTTTGACGTTTTTTTGACGTTATAAAGCATATAATTTTCGTGTACAACAAGAAAGGAAAAGAGGGTGTGATATGAGTAACATCATGATTACGGGAAATGACCTGACATTAGATCAGATCGCAGCCATCTGCCGGGGGCATGCCAAAATTGAACTGGCGCAGGAAGCAAAGCGCCAGATCCTTGCATCCAGGAAGATCGTGGATCAGCTGGTGGAAGAGGAAAAGGTCGTGTACGGAATTACTACCGGATTCGGCAAATTCAGTGATGTGGTGATTTCTCAAGACCAGTGCAAGGCCCTCCAGAAAAATCTGATCATTACCCATGCGGTAGGTGCAGGAAATCCCTTTAGCGAAGATATTGCCAGAGGGATCATGCTTTTGAGGATCAATAACCTTGTAAAAGGATTTTCCGGTATCCGCCTGGAGACGGTGCAGACCATGGTGGATATGCTGAACAAAGGCGTGACCGCTTTTATCCCTGAGAAGGGCTCCCTTGGGGCTTCCGGCGATCTGGCGCCTCTGTCTCATATGGTCCTGCCTATGCTGGGCCTTGGAATGGCCTATTATAAGGGAGAACTGCTGCCTGGTGCAGAAGCTATGAAACGTGCAGGGATCCCTACCATTGAACTGTATGCCAAGGAAGGGCTGGCCCTGAATAATGGCACCCAGGCTATGACCTCCGCAGGCGCTTTGGCAGTTTATGATGCCTTAAATCTGCTGAAAGTGGCCGATATTGCTGACGCTTTGTGCTTCGAGGCCCAGAACGGCGTAGTGGATGCTCTGGATCCAAGAGTCCATCAGGTGCGTCCTCATTCCGGACAGATGGCAACGGCCAGAAACCTGTTGAGACTGCTGGAAGGAAGTAAGAATACCACCCGTCAGGGAGAAATTCGGGTACAGGACTCTTATTCCTTAAGATGTTCACCACAGATCCACGGAGCCAGCAAAGACGCTGTCAACTATGTAGTGGATAAGGTAAATATTGAGATCAACTCGGTTACAGATAACCCCATTATCTTTAAAGAAGACCAGGCGGGAATTTCCGGCGGAAACTTTCACGGACAGCCTATGGCTTTAAGTTTCGATTTTCTGGGAATCGGCCTGGCAGAACTTGCAGATGTATCTGAGAGAAGGATTGAACGGCTGGTGAATCCTGCGTACAGTAACCTGCCCGCCTTTTTGACGCCTCATGGCGGTGTATGCTCCGGATTTATGATCGTTCAGTATTCAGCGGCTGCTCTTGTATCAGAAAATAAGGTGCTTGCACATCCGGCTTCTGTGGATAGTATTCCGTCTTCTGCGGGACAGGAAGATCACGTTTCTATGGGAACTATCGCAGCGAGAAAAGCCGGAGAGATCGGGAAAAACGTCAGAAGAGTGCTGGCTATGGAACTGATGGTTGCCTGTCAGGGCATTGATATGAGGGGAAATAAAGGCCTTGGAAAAGGCACCCAGGCCGCCTATGATCTGATACGCAGCAAAGTAGCGGTTCTGGACGAAGACAGAGAACTGTATGGAGATATTAACTGCTGTGAAGAGATCATCAAGGACGGATCGCTGATAAAAGCAGTGGAAGAAGCATTAGCCGGAGAACTTGAGACGAGATAATCTATACAATTTTACTCTGGTAATGGAGAGGAAAGTGTGGTAGACTAAGGATAGTCCCAAGAGACTGAGAAAACATTTATAGGAGGTACTGAAAAGTGCAGAAATATGTATGTGAACCTTGCGGATATGTATATGATCCTGAAGTCGGTGATCCGGATAACGGAATCGCACCTGGAACAGCTTTTGAAGATCTGCCGGAAGACTGGGTCTGCCCAATCTGCGGTGTAGGTAAAGAGGAGTTTGCTCCGGAAGAATAATATGAAGAAAAAAAGCCCTGCAGGGATCTGTCGGAAGACAGAAAGCTCTGCAGGGTTTTTTGGTATACAGGCAACTTTTGAAATAAACAGAAGCTGTTTCTCATGACAGAAGCACCCCGCCGGTCAGGGAATGGAGATAATCAATATTATCATAACTTTTTACAATCTCCTGAAGTTTCAGGATAGGGTCCGAAAGAAATTTGTCTTTATGATAGACAAAACTGAACTGCCGGTTCCATTCGTG